>CAZLRN010000048.1:0-15974 GCA_964561715.1 uncultured Spirochaetales bacterium | reverse complement strand
CAGTGAACTCGATGATCTCTGTCTTGGGAACGTCGACAATGAGGGGACCGCAGGAAACGAGACACACGAGTATGAAGGCGATAGGGGCTGCATATCTCATAGTCACCAGTATACCACCTTTCAAGCCGGCTTTTCCGCGACGGACACAAGCTAGGGAGAGAGCTTCTCGTATCTCTTTCGAATCTCCGGATTCTCCTCGATAGAAAGGTAGGCAGCCAGGTACTGCCGAGCCTGATTTGGATCGTCCAACCGGTACTGATAGATATCGGCCAGAGAGAGAAGAATCGTTGTGTTCGAATGCCCCTGCTCGAGCATGGTCTTTAAGAGCTGCGTCGCTTCCTCCACCCTACCCTGAAAAAGCGCCAGAGTTGCTTCGAGATACTGCACTGTCGGATTTTCAGAATCGATGGCCTTTGCCCTTACGAGCAGCGATTCAGTTTCGCTCCATTTTTTCTCTGCCAAAGCCTCTTCGGCTCTGAGAACGAGTGCTTTTAGCGAAATGATCTTTGCGTAGAGAACTTGAGCGCGGCTACGAAAATCGAACTCGATCGCGAGGCTTTCGTATCCCTGTTTTTCGAAGGTGAGAGAATAGGCGCCTGGTGGCATGCGCAGAAAGGTGAACCGCCCGTTGATGTCTGTTCGAATCACGAACTTGTCATTCAGCTTTACCGTTACATTGGGACAGGGCCGATTTTCGAAATCGTAGACTATACCGTTTATGGGAGCTGTGGCGAAGTGCTTGAGGTCATCTCCCTCCGACTGGCAGGCCAAAAGACCAGATAGTACACATAGGGCAGCGACGAGCAGCAAAAGACCGCCGCTTCGGCGGTGCGCGCTTCGGGTGGGCGGACTCAGCCGCCCACGCTGAACTCGCTCACCCGAAGCGCGGCTTCGAAACTGCAGCAGAGCTGCTTGTTGGTTCTTCATCGATCTCCTCATATATTCTATCGGTCGACCAGATAGATCGTGCCACCCTTTTCCAGATAGTGGAACTGACCATCGGATTTGACGTATCGCCAGCCCTCGGGATCCGCGGCATCCCTTCTGAGCGGATAGATGCGATTGGACCTTGTATCCTTGAACAGATAATACTCCCGCTCATTGCGAACAACACTTCCTATGTACTGAAGCCACTGAGCCCTCTGCTCGCCTCCTGAAGCCACCTCTGCAGCTTCGCTAGAGGATTCGGGAGAGCCAAAAATCGACGGAGCACCCGGGGCGACCTCCCTGCTGTCGCCCCACCTGAAGAGCTGCGTGATTCTGGTGATTTCTCCCCTCGTTACCTCTGTAATTTCGTATATGACTTCAGGAGCATCGCCGGCTTCTCCCACAGACACGGAAGGCCCGGTCTTCTCATGTGCCTGACCGGATTCCCCTTGCAGCTCCTCCTCGAGAACAGCGTAAGAGATTCTCAAAACAGCCCGAATCTCACCCCTTCCGCGGTGGGCATTGATGGAGAGATAGGCGATGGCATAGTAACGGTCACTCAATACCAGCCGATAGAGGAATTCAACAAATGCATCGGCGGAACCTGAAACTGCCATTTCCAGGAAGGGCTTGCCTCCATCATCTGTGATTTTGTAGGAGTCTACCGTCAATCCTAGGGACAGGAGTATCCGTTTGAGAGTCAGCCCGAATCCCGCCGGATCCATCTCGTCGACGCTGAAATACCTGTTTCGCTCATCCTCGACAGCTTTCTCCAGCTTCGTCACCTCGAGATTGATAGCGCCGAGCTCAGAGGTTCTCGACTCAAAGAGCGACAGCTCCTCCTTTGCTCCGGCAAGAAGAGTTTCGGAAACGGCCATCTTCCGGACCTTGACCCCCAACAGAGTGGCCGCGGCGGCTGCAAGCAAGACCGGCAGCAGGACTCTCAGGAGGAACCGGTTGGTGTTAGCGGTCATGGTACACCCCCGAAAGATTGAACCTCTCCTTGCCCCTCTCAGTGTCCCTGATAATATGGGAGAGCTGAAGGGAGGAGAACCATTGCGAATTCTCGAGCCTTGCAAGGAGGGTAAAGGGCTCCTCGCTTCGACCATCCAGCTGAATACGCCGTGTCTCATCCAGAACAAGTTGCAGCACTTCTGGCTCGCCGCCAAAAATCTCTGCAAGCCTCTGCAGGAGGAGATAGGGATTCACAGGTCTTCGCCCTGCCAGCGCTTCGTACTCCGCTTTAAGGCCATTCATTCGCTCGAGGAGGCCCTTGACTTCGCGGACCTGCTGCGTTTGGCCCTGCAAAGCTGCACGTTCATCATTCAGCCTTTGGATCCGTCTATCCGCAAAGATCGATCCGATCAACGTCGCTATCAAGAATAAGGCAGCCGCCGCAATACCCCCATAGCTTCGAAGCATCGGTCTCTGTGTGGTAAAGAGACTGTCCTTCAGGCGACTGTAGTCGCGAAAGAGACTCTCCGCAGACAGGATCTGATCAGGCAGAGGCCTTATCGATGAGACTGCATCGTTCAAAGCTGTGCGTGCCTGTTCATTGCAGAAGATAATATGGGGCGCCTGCTGGTGCTCCTTCGGCAAGTTGCTCTTCAGGTTCCGCGCGAAGCTCATGGGAGATTCAGAACCCTCGACGACCCGGCTCATAACGAGATTGCCCCGATCGAACACCAGCAGCTCACGCCAGCCCGTCCACCAGTAAGTACAGACCGCGGTCTGAATACCCGATCTCTTCAAAAATCGCCTGACCAGTGAGCAAGGAAGGAAAAAGGAAACATTTTCCGCCAGGTTTCGAAATCGTTCTATACGATTCTTCCTGGAGATAAACAGGATCGCCCTATTGGGCCCATCCCCCTGACGCCCGAGCACGCTGTAATCGAAAACCGTTTCCTCCGGGCTCCCAGGATAGAGCCTGGCGATCCTGAGCTCCAGGAGAGGCCTTACATCTCGTCTCACTGAAGGCAGCTCTACGATCTTAATATCGATTTCCGGTCGTGGAAGAAGCAGGAAATTGGAGGCACAATCAGTCGCTTCGGAGGGTGTCTGCTCGGGGTAGATGAGATGCATCTCGCCCCGGCTGTCGATGGAACCATAACACTTCACAGGCTGTAAGTCTCCTCCACCAGGCGAAGCGCGGTTTTATCGGACACCCCAGCCGCCGTACCATCCGCCGCAGCAGGGGGTGGGATTCGGGCTAAAATCCAGGTAAGAGTGCCGGAGTCCTTTAATACATGCAGTCGCCAGAACCAGGTTCTATGGCCTAGGTATTGTCCCACAGGGCTTTTTTCAAAGGCATCTCCTAAAATGAACTCCAGCGCCTCCCGGCTCAGTGGTCGGGTGTCCCGGGATTGTTGGAGAGACTCCACCGTCTCGTCTGGCTGCTCGATACCGGATACGATCAGAATGGCCCGTAATACGGATGGAGGGGCAAAGTTGACGTTGATAACGGGCTCGGCGTTTACGACAGGATAGAGGACCTCATAATCCGGTCCCAGGAAATCAAACAGCTCCTCAGGTTGAATAAAGCGTTCCTCCTTCGTCTGAATTCGATAGTTCTGTACCTTTGTATGAAAGAGCTCCGCTTTGATTTTATCTCCCGTACGGATCTCATAGAGCTTGCGGAGCACGAATTCGTCACTCACATTGATGTTGAAATAGCTGTACGGCGTAAAATGCTCTTCCAGCACGATATCGTCCCTAAAAAAAGACCTGTATCCCTCTTCGAGGTCCAGATAGAGTCCTGTATCTTCTCGGTGCTGCTGCAATTCCTGCGCGGATGACTCCGAATCCAGTAACAAATCACTGGCTACCAGAATGCTCTTTCGGCTCCAGTTCAAACCCAGATAGCTCGAAACGTCGTCCAACTTGATCTCGAAGGCCTCATCATCAGCGATTTTCAAGAAAATCGAGTCAAACCGAGAATCCACCTCTTCGGGATCTCGGGCCAGCAGTAAATCGACGATCTCGTCGGCTTTTTCAATCAGCTCCCGTTTAAGGGCGAATTCTTTCCTGCTCTCAACAGCATAATGCGTGAAACTCTGTATAATCAAAGGCAATCCGAGGGCCAATAGGGAAATGACGCTCAAAAAAATGAGCACAGGTATGGATATCGATCCGTTTCCGCTCACTCCGCTACCTCTCTACTAAAAATGGGTGCGAGGAGGCCGGAATGAACATTCCCACAACTCTTCCCTGTTCCAGCATCCGTACCTCTAGATCGATTCCGGAGATTCTTGTCGGAGCCTCCTCGATCCAATGCCAGGTAGCAGCTTCGAAGGGGCCGGCTGAAGCGATTTCCTCCTCGACCTCACCCTCCCTCCGACTCAATTTGACTCGACCATCGGAGAAGCCGATCCTCAGCCCCCTCTCTCTCTTGCCATCAACAAATGGCAGGATGAGAGTTTCCAATTCCGTTTCTGTATCGATGGGCGACTGTCCCTCCCAAAAAGGGATCCTTAAGCGTCCCACTTCCCGCCTGAGCAAATCATCGAGAAGAAGTGTCTGCCTGCTATCACGATGAACAGCTCGCGTCTTTCCCAGAAGTCTGGTCGCCTGGGGAAGAGCTAACCCGAGTCCCATTGCCAGGATCGCCGTAACAGCCACGGCGATTAGAACCTCGACAATCGTGAATCCGTCATTCTGATGTGAACAGGATCTCCCGCATGTGGCCATAATCGTTTCGTTCCCGCAACTCATCCTGCACCAGCCTGTCGACCCTTGCAACTCTGCTGGCGATAAGCGATACCACTCCCAGCACCGAAATCATCACTACGGTAGCCAAAAAAAGCGCAAAGAGGGCATCGAGGAGCACGTATCCCTTTTTCATTTTGTTTCGTCGATCTCCCATGAAACGATATCCCTGTTCTGCTCCTCTCCCCCCTCGAGTCGGTCCGCACCAAAGGAGCGTATCCCGTAGGCGAGTCCGCCTGGTCCGGGAACCATGTATTCGTATTCGTTTCCCCATGGGTCCTTGGGAATCTTGAGGATTTGCAGATAAGGCCCATCCCAATCCGCTGGAACCGGGCTGAGTATCGGTTTTTCAACAAGGGCCTGCAATCCCTGCTCCCTGGTAGGGTACTCCTTACAATCTAAAAGGTAAGCGTCTAGAGCCAGCGCAAATGTCTTGATATGATCCCTGGCCGCCGCCTGTCGTGCCTTGTAGATGTTGCCCACTAGAACCACGCCTACGGAAGTCATAAGGATAAGCACAATCGCGATTCCCACCATGATCTCCACCAGGGTCCATCCTTCCTGAGCTTGCACCTCATCAGGGCGCCCGATTTTCTCCCCTTCGTCGGTGGAACCCAATTTCCGCTCTCGCCTCGTCATGCTTTTCATCCATCTCCCTCGTATGCTATCGCACACCTTTCTACAGCAAGTTCTATAGCAAGTCCCGATAAATCGAGAAAACCGGCAGCACAAAAATCAGGAGGAAAACCACAATAACAATCCCGACCAGGATCATAAATACTGGTTCGATAACGGTCATGACTCGAGCAGACCACTTATCGATCTCCGCCTGATAGTACATCCTGAGCTGCCGAAAGACTGCCTCCACTCTGCCAGACCGCTCTCCGATGATCAGCCATTGGCCCATCCGCTCGGGAAATAGAGTGTCCTGAAGAAAAGCCTGTGAAAGCAATGTTCCTCTTCTTATTCTGGTACCGATAGACTGAATGCTCGCGCGTAAGGCACGGTTTTCAACGGCAAAAGAGGCCTCGGCAAGAGCATCCTCGACAGGATAGCCGCTTTCGGTGAGTATCTCCATAGCAAATAAGAAATTCAGATTCTCTCTGTACATCTGAATCTTGCCCAGAACTGGAATCGCCAGGGTCAAGCGATCCCAACGCTCCGCAAAGGACTCAGAGCCACGACGAACCAGTCGAAAGATAAAGCCTGCTGCCACAAACGCCAGAACGATCAGTCCGCCGATGGCGAGGGTGTGCCGATAGAGCGATAGGCGAAAGGACATTTCCTCCGGCAGTCCGGCTCCGAATTGATGATAGATCTCTTCCATTTTTGGAGCGATGTATAAGCCTAGAAGCCCGATTCCCACAACGGCAACCACGAGAATGACCATCGGATAGGTCAAGGCGTTGAGCATCTTTTCCCGAAACAACTTTCGCTCCCTTAGGTAGATCGTAAGCCTGTCGAAGATGTTCTCCAGGCTTCCGATCTTTTCACCGATCTTGACCAAACCACTGTATATCGGGGGAAAACTCATCTCCGATTCTTCGAGAGCCTGATAGAGACTGGAGCCCTTTTCTATGCGACTGGCGAGCTCGGAGGCTATGCGTCTGACGGTCCCCTTGCGAAAAATCGTGAGGGCGATGGTCAGAGCGTCTTTCAGGGACAACCCGGATGAAAGGAGGTGACCAAGAGTCTCGGTTAGGTCCATGACGGCTCCAAAGGGGAGGTGTTTTTTTGCTTTGAGGCCATTCCTCGATACCTCTCTGACTTTAACAGGAGCCAGTCCACGAAACCTCAGATCCTGGAAAAGCCTCTCCCGGGACTCCGCTTCGCGATCGAAGCGTACCGTTTTGCCCTCGGAATTGATCGCTTTGCCCCTGAAGTACAGCATTATCCCAGTACCGCCCGTTCGAGCTCGCCGAGAGTGGTAATCCCGTCGAGTACCTTTTGCAGCCCATCGGCCATCAAGGTTTTCATTCCACTGGATGCGAGATAGTCCTTGATGACGGGCACTTCCCTGTTGTCGGCTATCATGGCTTCGATTTCCTTAGATGTACGAAAATACTCGAAGACGCCGATACGCCCCCGATACCCGGTGTCGCTGCAGGCCGAGCAGCCACGCCCCCTGTAAAGTCTTTTGACCTCGAGATCGTAATGGTCGAGAAACTTCTCCTCCGAAGGGGTAAGCGGCACCTCTTCCATGCACTCGGTGCAGATTCGTCTCACAAGGCGTTGCGCCACGACCCCCTTTAGAACCGCGGAAATGAGATAGGGTTCGACGCCCAGATTCCGAAGTCGGGGAATAACGGATACCGAATCTCCAGTGTGCAGGGTCGAAAAAACCATGTGCCCGGTCAGAGCTGCTCTCACCGCGAGCTCAGTTGTCTGAGGATCGCGGATCTCCCCGACCATAATGGTATCGGGATTCTGCCGCAGCACACGGCGGAGGATGGATTCGAAGGTGAGTCCGATTCTCTCATTCGTCTGGATTTGATTGATGCCGGTTATGACATATTCGATCGGATCCTCGATCGTAATGATCTTTATCTCTTCTGAGTTGAGTTCCCGCAGAATAGAATTCAAAGTGGTGGTCTTTCCGCTTCCTGTAGGGCCTGTGACCAGGACAAGCCCATCGGACTGCCTGCTTACCGCTCGAAATTTGTCGAGCACAGTTGCTTCGAATCCGAGCTCATCGAGGCTGTAGAGCTCTCTGTTTTTATTGAAGAGCCTCAGCACGATCGATTCACCATCGGCAATGGGCACGATGGATACCCTGACATCGATTACGTCTTCTCCGAGATGGACAGATATGCGCCCATCCTGGGGAAGCCTTCTCTCCATGATGTTCAGGTTAGCCATGATTTTGATTCTCGTGGATATGGCCAGAAATCTTTCATGATCGAGCTTCTGAACCGTTTTCAGAAAGCCATCGAGGCGATAGCGAACGTGCACCTCCTCCGCAAAAGCCTCGATGTGGATATCCGAAGCACCCTTACGAATGGCCTCGATCATGATGCTGTTGACGAGATTGACAACAGGAGCATCGCTGGCCAGCTTGTCCAGGAGCAACGGATCTGTAACCGTCCCTCGGCTCCGGCCATCCTCCAGGTTCTCCGTAGCAAGCCTCTTGCCCAGATAGCCTGCCAGCTCACTGCCGTCTACCACTTTGAAAGTAGTTGGCTTTCTGTGATAGAGCCTGAGATTCTCGAGGAGCTCACTGTTGTCCGGGTCGCATACGCCTACGGTAACCGACTCTTCCTTTTCCTGAAGCTTTATCGCCCGGTTATTTTCTATATATTCGAGGGGGTACTGCTCGCTACCCTCCGGGAGGGGCATGTAGCTCGCGAGAGTTACCTTCTCATATGCGGTTTTTGCAGCCATAAGCGTTCTCTATCACTCTAGCGCGCCAGAATGGCTGGACGGAACAGGCTCTTGTAAAGGGTTGCGATCCTCTTGTCGGCATCCATAGCTTCGGCTTCGACAGGTTCGATGTGGGGCATGACAAAAATGACGACTTCGCTTTTGGTCTCTGATTCGGATTTCTTTTGGAAGAGCAAACCAAGAATTGGGATATCCCCCAATATGGGAACCTTATCGATAATCGTCGTCATATCCGATCTGTAGAGCCCACTCAGGATGATTGGCTTTCCGGGAGTCGTCCGCACGTGGGAAGTTACTTTTTTCTCCGTTGTCGGCGGAAGGCTCCCTAGTGTACCCGTCGTATCGATGCCCCGCTTCGATACCGTGGCATCCACCTCCATGGTGATCATCCCGTCACCCGATGCCCACCCCTGGATGCTCACGATCAGCCCTGTAGAAACCTCTCTTGTCACTCCGGTGTTCTGTGTTTCGCCGTCAACGACTTCGAGTTCCTGGTATCGATAGGTTTCGGTGTCCTGAAATTTCACGGTCTCGCCCGAGAGGCTGCTGAGGGTGGTATCCGTCAAAACGGTGGCTTCGTTTTCGCTCAGCGCCAGATTGAGATCCATCGAGAGCTTGGCCCCAAGGGTAGAGAATACATCAAAGTTGAGATCCAGAAGGTGCCCGATATTCCCCGAGAAGGCGTGAGACCCAAACTCCGGATAGTCGACTGTGAAAAGCGTGCCTTCCTGGTTTTGCCACTTCAAGGCGCTGCCCTCGGAGAACTGCACGATAAGGAGCTGATACTGGATCTGGGGCACGGGCTGGTCCAGAACCGCCAGCTCTCGTTTGAAAACCTCCAGCTTCTCTTTCGAACCCTTGAAAAAGACGACGGAGGGATCACCGGTTACTATGACATCCTCTTTAGCGACCGATGGCGGAAGGTGCTCGGTGAGCTCTTCGGCTTTGATGTATCTCAGATGGATCTCCGCCACCTCGGTGCTTCTATCTATGAGATCGAGGTACTCCTCCACCAGCCGTTTCTTCGGCTCTGAGAGGAGCAAGGCGAAAGAGTTGGCTCCCGGAATCAGGATGAGATCCGCATTCCGAACCGATGAAGGAAGTAAATCCTTGATGTTTTCCGCTTTCACAAAGCTCAGATCGAAGCGATAGTAACGGCTTCCTTCGACCGGCCGATCCACCCTTTTAAGGAAGGACCTTATCGGTCCGATCTCTTCAGGCGTTCCTGTCAGGATAATGGCATTGGCTAATGGGTCCGCTATGACAGCCCGGGTAGCCAGAATGTCCGGGGGGAACAGCTTCATGATCTCATCGGGAGTCGTGTGCAAAAGCGGTATGGACGCCGTCGATCGTAGCTTGTTGAGCATATGCTTCTGGGAAACGTCGAAGATGTAGTAGATGCCCTCGAGAACCCGAAAATCCATATTGACCTGATCGAGAATCAGGCGAAGGAGCTGCTCGAAGGGTTTATCCCGATAGCGTACCAGCGTAATGACTTCATTTCTCCGAGTGATCAGGGAGTATTCATGTTCCGCTTCCCTGAAAAGCTCGTCCAACATCTCGAAGAGGGGACGTTTGCTCTGAACGATGGAGAATCGATCATCTCTGCGCACAATTTGATTGCTCTCACGTTCGAATGGGGCTACCTCGGCTCCCCCCTTTCTAAAATAGATATAGTCTTCTGTTTTCTCTAAAGTAAAACCCTTGAGTCGCTTGACAATCAGCTCCAGCAGGCTATCCAGCGAAATCTGTCTAGCATGAAGCGTGATCTTTTCCGCAGGAAGCGCATCATAGAGAATCGTTTTGCCGAGAGCCTTTGCAAGGGCGTTGAGAACGTATACGTACTCGACATCCTCGGCGTCGAGCACGACAGTATTCTGGAATCGATCGAAAGAGGTCCGTATCCGAGAAACGAAGTAGATACCATCCTCGACGGTGAGATAGAGATTGTAGGTGGAAAGAAAAACCTTTAAAGCCGTGTCAAAATCTACGCTGGAAAAATAATAGGATGCCCTTCCGGTAACGGTTTCGTCCGGAACGATGGATTTGCCGGAAACCTCGGCCAGCGCCAGCAATATATCCGCTATCGGCTTGTCCTGGAACTCCATCGATTCGATAAACTGTGCGGAGAGCGCTGGCGCAATCGCGATGAGAAGAAGGAAAGCGAAAGCCATGCCCGAACCTCTAGAAAAGCCCATAATCGAACCTACCAAACAGAATAATGTGGGCAAATCCAACGATAGCTCCGGCTCCCAGAAAGGGCGCAAAGGGAATCCGATCGGATTTGAGCATTGTTCCACGCGCAATCCGAATAGTGGCGTAGAGGATACCACTTAGGGCAGCAAGGAACAGAGAGATGATCCAGGCGGGGATCCCTACGAGCAGGGCGATGAGACCGGACAGCTTGGCGTCGCCCAGGCCAATTTTTCTCTTGGAGAAGTACCAAAAGAGCAAGATAAAACAGAAGCCCACCGCCGCGTCGACCAGAAACCAGAGACTGGGGGACGAAGAAAACACGATGCGCCTAACACTGATCAAGGCCAATCCGCTGAAAATGTAGATATCGGGTATCTTCCTGTATCTGATATCTGACACGATTATGGGAAGAAGAACGAGTAGAAACAGCGCGCCGTCGATCCAGAGTTCTGCAGTTCGATACATAGCTATCCACAGTTAGCCTTTGTAAATTCTAATCTAGTCATCCTGGCCTGTCAAACAGAGATAGTCTATAATGGCCCAAGAGCACAGTTTCGATGGATGGGCGTGCTGAAAGGAGGAAGCAATGCTTGTCGGCGGATTAGCTAAGATCCTAGTAGCCATCAACTCGAACCAGAGGGCAGGCGAGATCGCCGCAGGCATAGCCCTGGGATTCCTTCTGGCGCTGATTCCTGCCGGAAACCTTCTATGGTGGCTCATACTGATTCTTACCCTCTTTCTCAAGATAAACCTGGCTGCGGAGTTGCTAGCCCTTGCGCTGTTCAAGCTGATCGCGCCGCTGCTGGACGGCTTACTGCATTCTATCGGGATATCTGTTTTGACGGCCCCAGCTCTGCAGGGGATATTCACCTCCCTCTATAACATACACCTTGCACCATTCACGCGCTTCAACAACAGCATTGTTATGGGAGGATTTATTGCTGGCATTCTGATGTTGGCACCCCTCTATTTGCTATTCCGCTGGCTAGTGCGGCTCTACAGGAAAACGCTCCGGGACAGAATTGCCAACAGCAAACTCGTCAAAGCCTTCCAGCGTTTTCCCATTGTTTCCACCATCATAAAAGCTGCGCGCAAAGCTATGGCCATCGATCCCTTCGCCAGGTAAGGAGGAGCCCAAAATGTCACCCGCCAACAAGATACCACGTATTTTCAGAAAACCGTTGGCCGAGAAGAGGTATCGAAGACGGATCCTGGGACGTATCTACATAACCGAAGACAGGGAATTCCTGGAAGCGCTCTACTCGAAGGACGAATCCGGAAATTATATCATCAAAACTGACTTGTCTACTGACGAAATCAAGAGATTGCGAGGCTTGGCCAAGTCCATTAAGGCCAACGCCGGCATAGCCAGGAAGGGCCGGTTGATCATTCTGGGCGTCCTCGTCGGCGTGATCCTGATATTTAATCTCGTCTTTAAAAACTGGCTGGCTGAGCTGGCGGCGGAACGCGCGTTGGAAAGCGTTTTTATCGCCCAAGCCGACGTGCGCCGCATGAGGGTGAGTCTCGTGATGGGTCACATCGCCTTTGACCACTTGCAGGTTGCGGACAGAAAGAGGCCGATGAAAAACCTCTTCGAGCTGGGCAAAACAGAGATTGCCGTCAACACCCTCGAGCTTCTCAAGGGAAAGGTCGTGGCGGAGAACATCGAATGCCAGGACATCATGTGGAACACCCCCAGAGAGACCTCTGGTCGATTGCCCTGGGACAGAGAATCCGCCCTGCAAAAGAAGGGCAGTGAGGAGAAGGCCTCGCCCACATTCGGATTTGGTCTGCCTAAAATCGATGTGCAGAAGTTGATCGAAGAGCAGGCCGAAGCGCTTAAGAGCAAGGAAACGGCAGAGCAAATCAATCGCCAGCTCGAGGAGATAATCGGTAACTGGTCGACAGCCCTCCAGGAGATGGAAACTAAGTTGCAGGAGGTTGGCCAAAAGGTTGACGAGATTGGCCGCATCAATCCTCAAAAGATCGGATCGATACCCGAAGCCCAAGCTGCGGTGGCGGCGATCGGCGAGGTCTATCCAGCCGTCGAATCTCTCCAGAAGGAGACTTCTGGAATTCGCTCCGATATCGCCGACGATCGGGCTCGAATCGATGCCACCTACCGGCAGATAAAGGATGCATTGGAACAGGATTATGATTACCTTCAGTCCTTTATCGGCTCACCCGAAAACACAGCCAAGGCTCTGGTGTCATCAGTGGCGTCGGATTACCTGAAGACCTCTTTAGGAAACTACTACGGCTATGCGCTGCAGGCCATGGCGCTGGCTGAAAACCTCAAGTCCGATTCGAAAAAACCAGCGCGACCTAGACGGAGAGCGGGAGTCGATGTTCCCTTTCCGACCCTTAACTATCCGAAGTTCCTGATAGAGAACCTTGCGGCCTCTTTAGGGGATCGATCCTCTTCTCAATACATCGAGGGCTCTCTCCAATACGCATCCAGCAATCCCGATCTCACCAACCAGCCAACATCGTTTCAGCTCAGCCAACGCCAGGGCAAGCAGTCTCTCGGCTTAAAAGGCGCTATCGACACGCGAAGCACCAGGACCAAGAATTTCGAGGTTGAATTCAAAGCAGCCGGATACGGTTTTGCCATCGGCGAAGGACTGGATTTTATCGGGCTTCGAAGCGTCAAGGGAATCTATGCCGCGGAGAGCGATTTCGCCCTTGACAGGGAAAATGCAGCTGATGGTCTCGTTGCCCTGACCCTCAGTGAGATCGATCTGAAACCGCTCAAATCCAACGACCCCATAGCCACGACACTGGCTGATGTGCTTGGCAGTGCATCAAGTGTGATAATCAAGGTCCATTTCAAAATCGATCAGGACGGAAACATTAAGCTGACTGCCTCCAGCAACATCGATAAGCTCGTGTCAGACAGAATCGGTGCATACTTAAACCGCCTCGTCTCCGATTACCAGGACAAGCTTCGCGATGAGCTCACGAGCCGGATCGGGAGTGCCGTCGAGCAAAACGAAACTCTCTCTGCTGCCTTCAAGGAACTGGAGAAGGCAGCAGAGGGCAACCTCACCGACATCGGATCCTACAGGAAAGTGCTCGACACTAAAAAGAAGGAGCTCGAGGACCGGGTCAAGGGGATTCAAAAGCAGGCAGAGCAGAAGGCAAGGGGCGAAGTCGAAAAGGCCGTGGACAAGGCCAAAGACAAGATCAAGCTCCCCTTCTGAGCGTGTTGGGGCCTCCGTGAAGCTGTCATAGCTTGACGGAAGTCGATGTCGAATGCTCCTTAACCTCCTCTGCCGTAACCTCGCGGCCCAAGCGATCCGAGAGATAGATGCCCTCCTGAATGAGCATCGTGTCCAGGGCCAAACGTGCTGTAGGCAGGAGCTCAACCCTTCCCTGCTGCACGGCGATCCAGTGGTGATGAGAGGAGTCATAGGCATCGAAGTTCTCCCGCAGCTGGTGCCACCGGAAATCCATTCGTGCCAGATCGAAGCTCGATTCCATATCGAGATCGCAGAAGGTTGAGTAAAAGCCCAGCGGCTTCAGACGCAGCCCCCCTTTGCTTCCGGCAATGCTGCTGCTGTTGAAGCGATCGAGCTGAATGGCCCACGCCTCGATGAGATCCAGCGTAACACCGCCTTCCAAACGCACGAAACCCAAACCCAGCTCCTCGACGTTATAGCCGCTGCTCTTTCGGCGCTCCTGATCCATCTCCGTTTCCTGATAGATCTTTCCGCTTATTCTTTCGACGGCAGGCATTCCCAAGAGGTAGAGTACCTGGGCAATGTGGTAAATCCCCATATCATGGAGCGCACCACCAGCTGCGATCTCCCGTTTGACGAAGTTCGCGGTTCCGTAGCCATCGACAAAGGGGCGTCCGCGGCGCCGGTATCCCGTAGAACGGGCATAGTAGAGACGTCCAAGTTTTCCCTGATCGATTATCTCTTTGGATGCGAGGGTTTCACGCTCATAGAGCGTAGATATCTGAATGTGAAGCTTTCTGCCGCTGCTTTCAGCCGCTTCGACCATCACCTTACCGTCGGAGTAGGTTCCGGCGATGGGCTTCTCGCAGTACACGTCTTTACCGGCCTTGAAGGCTTCGATCGTGGCGGGGGCGTGAAGGTTGTTGTGCAGGCAGACATCGACGGCCTGGATGTCGTCTCGCTCGAGCAGCTTTCTAAATTCCGTATAACGATGGGGGATCGTGTATCGCTCGGCGACCCTCTGCAGTTCCTGCTCATCGATGTCACAGAGGGCTACCACATCGACTCTCTCGATTTTTTCGTAGGCATCGAGGTGTTTCTTGGCGATCTGCCCTGCTCCGATAATTCCGATACGTGCTGTTTCCATCCGTCCTTTATAATCGTATCCTATTGGCAAGGCAAGAGCTGAGACTGTATATCTGGCCCATCAAAGGCCGCTGCAGACGGGGCAATCGGGATTTCGCTCTACCTCGGCATCGATGAACGTCATCGACTCGCCATCGTAGATAAGCAGCCGACCAGCCAGCAGATCGCCTACACCGACAAAGCGCTTGATCGCCTCGGTCACCTGAATAGCCGCCACGATGGAGGGAGTAACACCGACTACGGGAAATATCTCCTTGGGCGGGGTCTCAGAGTAGATACACCGAAAACAGGGCGTGATACCCGGTAAAATCGTTGTCGCCCTACCCTCGAAACCACGTACGGCACCGTGAAAGAGGGGAAGGCGCTTTTGCACGGCAAACTCATTGACCATAAACCGATCAGGGAAATTGTCCAGCCCATCAACTATGCCCTGCACATCTGCAAAATGACGCCCAATATTTTGGACAGTCAGTCTATCCGAGATGGGGACGATTTCTATCTCCGAGTTCATCTGCGCAAGCTTTTCCCCAGCCGATTCTGCCTTATTTCGGCCGATATCCCTCTCCCAATGGATCACCTGCCGGTTGAGATTGCTAAGCTCCACAGTATCCGTGTCTACAACAACGATTCGACCGAATCCAGAGACTGCAAGCTGCATCAGGATCGTTGATCCGAGCCCTCCCGCACCAATAACCCCGATACACGTCTCTTTAAGCTTTTCCTGTCCCCCATCGTCCCACCCGGGCATGATCATCTGGCGGTGATACCGCTTTCTTTCGTTTTCCGTGAGCATGGTTTTCTCCCGATTGTTAGTTTTTTCTTTTAAGTAACAGTCCGACTATCTTTCGTTGACACGGCTCAACAATAGTGTATAATGGGAATACTAAAGGCACAATTGTGATTTTCAACTAACAAATGGAGCGGCACATGGATTCGTTGGGTGAATCCGCAGAAGTGCAGCCCAATTCACATCCTGTGCTCCCATTTAAAAATGGAGGCAAAGACTATGTGGATCCTGCGCATCAACATGAAGAGCCGATCCTCTCGGCTCGAGGATGTACCTGACGCCTACAAACACCTTGGCGGCCGGGCACTCTCTTCAACCATCGTGCATGACGAGGTTCCGCCTACCTGCCATCCGCTGGGACCAAACAACAAACTGGTATTTGCACCTGGCTGGGCCACGGGCACCAGTGCGCCTACGTCTTCGCGGCTTTCGGTGGGCGCCAAATCTCCGCTCACCGGCACGATCAAGGAATCCAACGCCGGAACAGGGTGGGCCCCCTCCCTCGCCAAGATGCAGATCAAGGCGATCGTCGTTGAGGATCAACCCGAAGATCCGGGAAAGTTCTGGCTCGTGCATCTCACGTGGGATGAGGGAGCCGGAAAGCCAAAGGTCGAATTTGCAGAGGCAGGTGAGTATACAGGTAAGGACCT
>CAZLRN010000047.1:10154-16006 GCA_964561715.1 uncultured Spirochaetales bacterium | reverse complement strand
CCCTAGAGCGTTATGTGCCCGCAACGGTCTTGGCGAACCTGATTAGAGTGATCAGCAATGATCCCGATCTGGAGCCCAAGAGAGAGCAGCAAAACCGAGACTTTATCGCCGATTTCAAGAGAGGATTTCGATGGAGAGCGGATCGAAGCATTGAAAGAGTGACCCGGGAGCTCGGGGAAAGTCTGATCGCTTTGGATCTCTCTGCCCTCTTCGGCCAAGCAGAGCTTCTCGAAATAGAATCCTACAACGCAGAAATCAACAATCTTCTCCTTCAAAACGAACTCGAAGGTTTCACACATATCAAAGGGATGCAAATCGTAAAGAGCTTCATCTTGATGAAATTCCAACATGACCTGAAGGATGCAGTCAATAAAATTATTGTGGATGGGTTTTTCGAGGACAAAGCGTTTCAGCAGGCTTTGAGTGCGTCAGTTTTTGAGTGCGAAAACGCTCTTTCGTCAATCATAGAATTCGAGAGAGGACTTCAGGATGAGGAAAAACTCTCGGTGAGGGAGATAAAAAAGCAATTGACCCACTTGAAACATGGAAAAAATGTTTCGGGACGACTAAACAAGATGGTTGACGCTATTGACACGCAAGCGGGAAAGATAGTAGAGACAGCAACAAACTCTTACCTCAAACTCCAGTCGATCATATCAGAGCTATTGAATGATCACAGATCCCGTGCTCCCGCGCACGTATCGAATATCAAAGTCCTCGGTGGAAACAGAAACAGTGAGATGATGAAGCTTCTTGTAGATCGCGAAAGAGATATAAACCGATTTATCAGTATCATGAAGAATTTCACGGTTGTTCAGCCGCAAGGTCTCACCCACAAACAGGATCAGACCGAAGCCTGAGAGATGCCCATGAAGATGATAAATTCCACGCTCAATACCTTTGGGGGTGTCGTGGTCGACACACTGGATCTACCCGTTGATCCAGTGGTGTTTAGAAAGCGACTGCGCCTATCCCTCGATATTTGGAAAGACGACGGCCATAAGCTGGTCTGGCTCGAGATTCCTATTGATATGTCCGACCTCATTCCTCAAGCGGTGGCAGAAGGATTCTTTTTCCATCACGCCGAAAGCAGTCAAATTATGCTCGTTTACAGGCTGCAATCTGGCGCCTTTATCCCCCACTACGCGACACACTATGTGGGAGCAGGAGGTGTTGTTCTAAACTCAAATGCAGAGCTACTGGTCGTATCCGAGCGCCATCGACGTCAATCCCGTCATCAGCCCTGCGGAAAACGGCCGGCTGGAAGGCCACCACCTGCATACAAACTACCGGGAGGGGCGCTTCGACCGGGTGAACATATCGCCGACGCCGTAATCAGAGAGGTGAAAGAAGAGACCGGAATCAACACGGAGTTCGTCTCCCTCATTTGCTTTCGTCACTGGCACGGCTACAGATTTGGCAAATCAGATATCTATTTTGTCTGCCGCCTCTCACCGTTGAATACTTCCATTCGCATGCAGGAGGAGGAAATTGCGGAATGTATGTGGATGCCGGTACGAGATTATCTGGAGAGCGAGTTCGTTCACGCCTTCAATAAAAAAATCGTCTCAGCTGCCCTTGATTGTAGGGGGATTGGTCCACATTTGATAGAGGGCTATGGCACCCCCGAAACCCACGAGTTTTTCTTCCCCCTTGACTCAATGTGACTGGCTCTTATCAGACTCTTCATCTGATTCCTCTTTTTTTGCTTTTGAAGGAATAAGATTGTCCAGACTCGGCAGTATCCCGGGTTTGGCTTTGGCAGCTTCAATATTCTCGCGCTGAATGGCTCTATAGACTTCCTCTCGGTAAACCTTAATGTTTTTGGGCGCCTTAATGCCCAATTTGACCTGATCACCTTTTATATCGATAATCGATATCTCGATCTGGTCTCCTATGATAATGCTTTCGTTTGGTTTCCTTGCCAGAATCAACATCTCGTCTGCTCCGCGGAAGCCAGTTCCTCCATGATCATATGCCGGACCATCCATTTGGGATTGAGACTGATCGATTGACGTCCCACGCGGGTTTTCCTGTTGACAATAATGGGGCCCTGGAGGTTTGCCGTCATCTTAGATGGATCGTCAGGAATTGTGACTATGGCAAAATCTAGCGTATCCTCGATATTCTCGATCCCTATCTCCTCTAGCTCTTCAGGTGAAATCTCCAACTTGTACTCGGGCCTAAAGATCCGCGGATTGATGAGCACAAAGGCAACTTCCACTACCTCGGTGGACTGGAGCCAGTAGAAGGGCTGCTGGCGCGCATCGAGCAAGACATAATGCTTGAGCTGCTCGAAGCCCAGGATGCCATAGGGGAAAAATAATTTCTGCCTTTCGTTGACGTCGACAACTCCGTATGGTTTGGTTTCGACTCTCATCATCTTACCTCAGAAAATCCAGAAGGGTCGGCTTCACGATACGCGCCGTAGTTGAAAGAGCCGCTCGATGAGCGTATTCAAGCATTTTCAATTCTGTAATCGCTTCTGTCACATCGATATCGGCCTCTTCGGCACCCATCTTTGTCATCTCTGGTATCTCATAAGTGAGTCTTTCGGAGGTGACCCTTAGCCGATTGTCCTGAGCACCGATCTCAGCCAGAACGGTTGACAGGTTACTGATAGCATCGGCTACTCCCCGCAGTCCGGATCCGCCAACACTCAAGTTATCTCCTTCAAACATGCGGTCACGGATATGAATAATCATATCAAAAACGGATCCGCCGTAGACACGAGCGTTATCCGAAATGTTCAGCGGCGGGTAGCGATCCACGTCGGATATTATGCCCAAATCCCGCATAACTCTTCCTTCTCCAATGTCCTCGACCCATATCTGATGAGGCACCGTAGATTGGAGAACAAGAGAGTTTTGCACAGGATCAAGCCGGGCTCGAACCGGTGCAGCCGAGTCGTTAATCTTGCTGATAATAGCATGAACGTTGTCGCCGGTGTTCAACCTAATCTCAACGCCGTCGATTCTAATTATCGAATCTTCCTGGACGCGGTAATTGCTGGCTTCGACCGAGGAATAGATCTGCTGGTTCTCGGCCCAGAACACTTTGTTTCCCGGGAGGTTGAGCGGGCTCACGGCGCCGTCAGAAATTTCCACCATGTTCTGCCCAATATCGCCGATATAGTCCACCGATGTAGCGAGAACTCGCCCCGATCCAGGAACGCGCCCCGTTGTAATACGAAACGAATCGCTCTGCACTTGAAATCCCGAAAAAAGGGCTTCTCCGGTCTCGGATTTGGCGTTTCCGATATGAATAAGCTCATTCAAAAGCTGGTCTATCTCCTGGGCCATGTAACCCAGCTGTTCTTTGCTCCAGACGCCGTTTGCTCCCTGTACAGCAATTTCATTGATTCTTTGAAGCATATCTACGGCTTCCCGAACGTATCCCTCGGTGTAGTTAAGATGATTACGTACCTGTCGGATATTCTGGTTGTATCTCACCATGCGGGTTACACCGGATTGAAAGCGAGTAGCGCGACCCGCTGCAAGTGGATCATCACGCAGCTGTTTGAGCCTCGTTTGCGATCCCAGCTTGTTGCTCATCTCATTCATCTGGAACTCGCGGTTTCTGAGGTGGTACTGCATATTGTCATTTGGAAGAAAGCTGCTGATTCTGTTCATCTTAGTTGAACCTCCATGTCAAAATAGCTGACATCCGTGTCAGCTGGATGTATTGCTATACCGCCATGCGGTTTATGATCACATCGAGCATCCTGTCGATTTCGGAAATGAATCTGGCTGCAGAATTGTAGGCGTGTTGAAACTTGATCATATTCGAGAGTTCTTCATCGATATTGACTCCCGAAATGCTTGCCTTCAGGTCGTTCATATCTTTCAGGATGACATTTTCTGTTTCCAAAGCGGTAGCTGCCTGCTCCCCTTTCAAACCGATCTCCGCCACAACGCTGGAGAAAAAATCGTCGAAGCTGCTGGTCTGCCCTATCATGATCGGAGTCGTTCTAAGCTGGGCGATAGCCAGAGCAGCAGCGCCGTCCCCTTTTCCTCCAAAGTGCTCATCAATGGATGTGGCGATCCTTCCTGGGTCCTTGATGAGCTCCTCATTGATTACAATCCAACCTGCCGGATGAGCTAGGGGTGCCACGGCATAATCAACCTCTCCCCTCAACTGTTGCACTTGATCTGACGCCGTCCATGCAAAAGCACCCTCTGCACCGCTCTGGCGTAAGAGGCCAGCGTAGCCTATTAGAAACTCTCCTGTATCTTCTAAGTGACGTATTACGAAATCAGGATTCCTGGGATCAGCCGTAGGCGTACCTTTGAGAGTGAGATGGCCGTTTCTGTTGAGCCGCGCCACAACTTCTGCCCCGGACTGATTGATCCGCTCGATAAGGTCCTCGACCGTGTCTGTCGGAAAATACTCGATCTGAATATTTTCGGCAGGCCCAGGCAGAGTGAGAGTGCCTCGAAGCCCAATCTGCTCTTTGGGCTGCAATGGGTGAGCGCCGGTCACACGAAAAATATAGGTAGAGTCTAGAACGCCGTCTCCGCTGCGGTCGTAGTTGCCAAGGGCGTTGTTGACAAAGGGATACTCGACAAAAAAGTCGATCCCTGTTTCCCGGGTCAATCCGTAAGCCTGTCTATGAATTTCGTTAACAAGGTCGATGAAATTGACGGTCATGAGGTCGAGCTTCTGGATCTCTTCTCTCACATCAGAATCACGTAGTTCGATAAGACTAGTCAGTTTGCCCCCGCGGAAATGAGTCTCTTCCGAGGTCCCCTGCCAGATCACTCGGGAGTAACTCTCGTTATCGGGATCGGGATCCACTGCGAGAGGTTCGAAATGGCGACCTTGGATCAGGTGCACACCGCCTGAATGAATTGTATACTCATCCGGGTCCCGCTCGCTGATGGTGATATCCACAAAGTAAGAGAGCTTGGCGGCGAGAAGATCCCTCTGGTCCAGAAGATCATTGGGATCGTCACCCATGGCCTTCACCTTGACGATCTGCTCGTTCAGTTTTGCGATACCACTGCTTAGATCGTTGATCTCTCGAACCGTGCCTCTGACCTCCTCTTCGAGCATGTCTCGAATGCCCTTTAGCCTGTGATACCGGCTGTGAATGCCTTCCAGAAGGCTCTTTCCCCTCTCTATTACAGCTTTACGGGCGCCCATTTCAGAGGGTCTGAGAGAAAGTTCCTGCCAGGCCTCCCAGAAGCGATCCATTAGGGAACGCACGGAGAGCTCCGTCGGCTCGTTGTAGATCTGCTCGGCCATCAGCAGGAATTTATCTCTGGCTGCCCAGTATCCCTGACCGCTGGTTTCGGAGATAATCCGCCCTTCCAGAATCATGTCCTTAATACGTTGCACGCGTTCCACCTCTACTCCTTGCCCTATCTGCCCGGCGCGTTCCTCTCTGTTGAGGGCCGGATCGTAGATAGGAGGAAAAGCATTCATTTCCACCCTTTGCCGGCTATAGCCCTCCTTCGCTGCATTGCTGATGTTATGTCCTATCGTATGCAAGCCCTGGGTATGTGCAATAAGGCTTCTCTTTCCAATTTCTATCCCCTCAAAGGCTGATGGCATTTCCGCTTCTCCTCATTCCAAGCTCATTCCAGGCCCATTCCTATGGGCAGAGCAGCATTCCTTCGTCACAGTGTTCCTACGCATAAGCTCATTCCTATGAGCAGCATTCCTTCGTCACAGCGTTCCTACGCATAAGCTCATTCCAAGCGCATTCCAAGCCCATTCTTATGGGCAGCGCAGAGCAGCGTTCCTACGCACAAGCTCATTCCTATGAGCAGCGTTCCTACGCACAAGCTCATTCCAAGCGCATTCCAAGCCCATTCTTATGGGCAGCGCAGAGCAGCATTCCTATGCTA
>CAZLRN010000047.1:0-10054 GCA_964561715.1 uncultured Spirochaetales bacterium | reverse complement strand
AGAGCTCCTGATTTACCATGACCGGCCCCCCACTGCCCTTGGCAGCCCGGCCATCGTTGGAATAGAGCTTGCCCTTTCGGTACGGAAACACCGCATCGATAATCTGGCTGGCCGATTCCTGCATGCATCGTAGATAGTAGATCAGGCCGTTGGAGACGCTTTTAACCTTGAGGAGGCGCTTTTTTATGCTCTGCTGTGGTTCCTCGAGGTCTTCGCGCAGGCTCCTCGGCAGGCTGGCCAGAAGGGCGCTGAAGGATTCATCCTCCGAAAGACCCAACTGGCTCTGCAGGTCTCTGTAGAGCCGGCTGCGTTTCTCCTCAGTGCTTCCGATGTGATCCGCTGTCCGATTCAATCTATCGAAGGCAGCTTCGACATGCCCCCAATCCCTCTCCTTGATCAGCAGGTTCAAGCTCTCTTCCTGAAGAATGAAGTCATCGAAGACACGAATTTCATCTTCCATCGCTCGTTTTAATTTGCCGACTAATCTGATCGATTTGCTCATATCTTCCTTTTTATCCCGTGTATTGGGCTGTCCTCATTATATTTTCGGAATAATTGGAAGAGGGATTGATTACTACTTTCCAAGTAATGGTTCCGTTTACAGGAATCTATCGAAGCCCGGCAATCGAAATCCGGTGTTTGCATCTCGAACAACGGTCCTGATTCAATCCGCTGATGCTGACCCTGTATCCCATTCGCCGTATCAGCACCTGACCGCAATGGGGACAAAGGGTATCGGTGCTTGCGAGCCCCACATTGCCCAGATAGACAAAGGAGAGGTGTTTGCTGGCGACTGCGGCGAGGCGCTTGACTGTTTCGGGCTCGGTTGGCGGAAGAGTGTATCGGTAGGCCGGATAATAGCATGAGAGATGATAAGGAATCTCCGGATTGAGGTTGGCTAGAAAACGAGCGATAGCTTCGATCTCAGCGGGAGAATCATTCTTCCCCGGAATGACCAGCGTTGTGACTTCGAGATGGATCCTTCCCGCAGCTTGTTCAATGAAACGCTTGACCGCCTCTAAATTCCCTCCAATCTCCTTACTGTAAAAATCCGGATCGAAGGCCTTCAGATCGATATTCGCGGCGTCCAGCACACGGATTAATTCCTCGGCAGGCCCCGGATTGATATGCCCGTTTGAGACGAGAACATTCTTCAGTCCCTTCTGGTGTGCCAAGCGTGCGCTATTGAGAACATATTCGAGGTGCACAATGGGTTCTGAATAGGTATAGGCGATTCCAAAGGATCCTCGCTCCTCGGCCATCTCAACCAGCTGCTGCGGCGAGAGCATTTGTCTTGACGCCTGATCTGTAGATTGACTGATGCTGAAGTTTTGGCAGAAGGGGCATCGGAAGGAGCATCCCACAAATCCAACAGAGAGTATGGATGTGGCCGGGAAGAAATGGTAGAGCGGCTTTTTCTCGATGGGATCGACGGCAAGGGAGGATACACGGCCGTAAAAGGGCAAATCTAGGGCTCCGCCACTGTTGTATCGTACACGACACCGTCCATGTTTTCCGGGCTTGATCAGACAGCTATGAGGACAGAGACGGCACCGGATGTCACCGTCCTCGGTCTTCTCCCAGAAAAGCCCTTCCATGACAGATGAGATTCTATCCTATTTCTTTATGAAGCGCATCTACCTTGTCTGTCTTTTCCCAGCTGAATATATCCCGTCCGAAATGACCGTAGCTCGATGTTTCCTGATAAATCGGCTTTTTTAGGTCGAGATGCTTGATGATATCCGCCGGCTTTAGGGGAAAGAGCTTTCTAACCGCTCGCTCGATTTGCTCTTCGGGCACCTTTCCCGTTCCAAAGGTTGTCACATAGAGGGAAACCGGCTCCGCGATTCCGATGGCATAGGCAATCTGAACCTCACATTTTTCAGCTAGATCCGCCGAAACGATGTTCTTTGCGATATACCGAGCCATATATGTTGCAGACCTATCAACCTTGCTCGGGTCCTTACCAGAGAAGGCGCCACCCCCATGACGGCCCATTCCTCCATAGGAATCAACTATAATCTTCCGCCCGGTTAGCCCCGTATCCCCATAAGGGCCACCGATCACAAACCGACCTGTCGGATTGATATGATAAACCACATCTCCATCGATCAGCGCGGCAGGTAGCGACTTCTTGATGATTTCCTCTATGAGGGACTCCTTGAGGGCTTTGGGAGATACATCTTCGGAGTGCTGGTGAGACAGCACAACGGTCGGGATGCGGACCGGGACTCCGTCGCGATATTCCACCGTGATTTGGCATTTTCCGTCCGGTCTCAAAAACGGCAGGACTCCCTTTTTCCGCGTCTCCGCGGCTCTCTCCATTATTCTGTGTGCGTAGTAGATCGGCGCAGGCATGAGCTGAGGCGTGTCCTTGCAGGCATAACCAAACATCATTCCTTGGTCCCCGGCTCCCTGCTCTTTGTGCAAGCCCTGGTTCGTGTTCACCCCCAGAGCAATATCAGGGGATTGCTCATGAATCGTTGAGAGGACCGAGCATGACTCGTAATCGATTCCATATGCTGGATTGTCATAGCCGATGGATTTCAGCACTCCTCGTGCCACCTTCTGCACATCGATATACCCGTGAGTGGTGATCTCGCCGCCGATCAGCACAAGCCCTGTTGTGACGAAGGTTTCGCAGGCCACTCTGGATTCGGGATCCTGAGACAGGGCGTTGTCGAGTACTGCATCGGAGATCTGATCGCATATCTTGTCCGGATGCCCCTCTCCAACGCTTTCAGAGGTAAAGATAAAGTTCTCTTTTTGGCTCAAAGCTTCCTCCAATCTTATAGAAATTGGGTATATCTGCAATGCTTTTTACGGAAAGTGCTTAAAGCGGGTAGTGACCGGTTTTTTAGCACTGGTTTTACGTGGTTGCAATACACCCCAAATCAATCCACGACCTGTTTAAAATTACCGGGAAACGCCTGGTGCGTCAAGTTCTTGTTCTCTTATCTTGTCTGCGGTGTATCCACCTTATGGTATGTTCACCCTATGGTGTATTCACCCTATGGTGTATTCACCATACGGATCGGCTGCCTCGTCTCTGAAAGCACGGAGAGCCAAAGGGCGCTCTCGGGATTGATCCTCTTCTTCTGCGATACAGCCAGCCTTATGGGGATATGGACGATGCAGCTGTGCCACATGGAAATGATCATTCCCGTTTTTCCGGCCATCGCTGCATGTGCGGCATTCTGGGCGAGCTGTACGCAGTAGATGGCATCATGAGCATTAGCCGGCATGGCCCTGACCATATAGCTGGGATCGATGTACTTCAGATTGACGGGAATATTTCGTTTCTCTTGAAAATAGGATTTGATGGCGTCTCGCAGATAGACCCCGATATCGCCTAAAATCGGATTACCCGATGCGTCCTTTGCGCCGGTGCTATTGGCGACATAGTCCTGACCTGCCCCTTCTGCCACGAGGATAACCGCGTGATCCTTACCCTTATTGAACCGATCTTCCAAAACCTGAAAGAGACCTTTGGGCCCTTCGAGTTCAAAGGGAACCTCCGGAACCAGAACATAGTTGACCTCGTTTAGGGCCAGCGCTGCATGTGCAGCTATGAAGCCCGACTGCCTGCCCATGACTTTGACCAGACCGATGCCGTAGGCAGCTCCGGTGGCCTCGGCATGGGCCGTGCGAATAGCGTCGGCGGCGACCGAAAACGCCGTTTCCAAGCCGAAGGTTTTCTGCACGTAGCAGATGTCGTTGTCGATGGTCTTTGGGATTCCAATTACGGCGACCTTGAGGCCTCGATTCAAGACCGCTTCGGTGATTTCTTGAGACTCCTTGAGCGTGCCATCTCCCCCGATGGTAAAAAGCGCCGAAATGTTCATTCTCTCGAGGCAATCGACGATCTCTTCGGTTGGCTGTTGTCCTCTAGAAGAACCGAGCATGCTGCCTCCTTTTTCGTGAATCTCGTCAACCACATCCGGGTCCAGCATAATTGGCTCATGGCCATATGTGGGGATGAAACCTTCGTATCAGTAGAGAATACCGAAAATGGTCTTGACTCCATATCCCAGGTAGAGAGTCCTTACAAGAGATCGAATCACGTTGTTGATTCCTGGGCAGAGCCCGCCGCACGTCACAATAGCAGCTCTCGTCTTGGATGGATCGAAATAGATCAATCTTCGAGGTCCGGCTTTCTCTATGGCAGGTATCCCCTTCCCGTTCTCGATCCTCTCTATCAGATTCACCCTGTTGTCGTCCAAGAGCACAACTTCGCTATCCTCCACATAATTGACGATGCTGTCGCCGTATATATGGGAAAGGCCGAGGGGCGACTCAATCTTGGGAGTTCCGAGATGTTGAATCTCGAGATCTTTCTCTGTTAGATTCAGATTTTCCATACAGGCATTATCCCCATTTTTTCTTTTGCCTCGAGAATGGTCTTCGATGCGACGCCGCGACAATGCCAGGCATTGGCATCCAGCTTCTCCCGCACTGTCTTCTTCTTTTTTGCCAGAGACTCATAACGGTCTCTTATGGGGTCAAGCACGCTCATGAGGTTTTTAAGAAGCATCTTTTTGCAATCCAGGCATCCGATTCCAGCCGTTGTGCACCCCTCTCTAATTTCTTCTTGCTCTCTCTGGCCTGTGACCAGTAGGTGGTACGAAAAGATATTGCACTTCTCGGGCGTGCCGGGATCGGATCTTCGGATGCGAGCCGGATCCGTTTTAGCTGGGCCCAGCTTCTTCCAGATCTCCCCTCCTGACTCCAGTATGCCAATGCTGTTGCCCTTGCTCTTGCTCATCTTGGCCTCTCCGTCCAGCCCCATAACGCGCGGGGTTTTCGTCAGCAGCGCCTGGCATTCCGGAAAGGTTTCACCAAAACGGGAATTGAATCGGCGAGCGACCTCGCGGGTAAACTCGATGTGTTGAACCTGATCCTCCCCAACAGGAACCACCTCTCCTTTGTAAAGAAGAATATCAGCGGCCTGAAGAACCGGGTAGTCTAGCAGCCCAACGCTGACATTTTGCCTGTGCTGCTTGGCCTTGTCTTTGAACTGGGTCATCCGCTCCAGCTCGCCAATTGGCGTGACGGAGTTAAAGAGCCAGGTCAAGTCTGCATGACCCGGGACTTCGGACTGGACAAATAACACGGTTTTGTCGAAGTCGATTCCGCAGGCGTAGAGATGGATCGCCATCTCCATGACTCGATCGGGAAGCGTGGCCGCATCGTAGGGAATAGTTATGGAATGCAGATCGACGACGGAAATATAGGTTTGGTAATCGTGTTGGATATTGACCCAGTTTTCTATCGCACCAAAATAGTTGCCTATATGCAACTCACCTGTGGGCTGTATTCCGGAAAACAGTACCTTCACCTTTGCTCCTGATTGAGAATTTAACCCTTTATATTCAAACGGGAGAGGCGTGTCAAGAAAACGCCAAAGAAGAGGCAGCCCCCTATGATAGCTGTGCGGCTTCGCCGGATGAATGCATAAAGGCTCTTATTGACGCGGGATTCGGAAATGCCGTAACCTCAAATCAGCTAAAAACCAATGTACGGGCGAGGTCGTCTATGAGAATCGGAATCGCCAAAGAGATCAAGAAACATGAATACAGAGTCGGGGCAACGCCCCATTGCATCTCTGCCTACACGGCTGCGGGCCACGAGGTCATTGTCGAAACCAAAGCAGGCCTAGGCGCCGGCTATTCAGATAGAGAGTACAAGGATGCTGGTGCCCGAATAGAGAGCGACAAAAAGAGTCTCTTTGAGAGCTCAGACATGATCATAAAAGTGAAGGAACCGCTACCCGAAGAGTTCGGCTTGCTGCAAAAGGGCCAAATTCTTTACACCTACCTTCATTTGGCCTCCGACAAAAAGCTTACAGAGGCGTTGATGGCCAGCGGTGTGAGAGCTGTCGCCTACGAAACAATCCAGGCTCCCGATGGAAGTCTGCCGTGCTTGATCCCGATGAGTGAGATCGCCGGTCGGCTGGCCGTACACGAAGGAGCAAAATATCTCGAAAAAGCCTTTGGAGGCCGCGGGATTCTGCTCGGAGGAATCCCGGGAGTAAACCGCGGCAAGGTAGTGATAATCGGTGGAGGAGTTGTTGGAATCAATGCGGCTAAAATTGCTACGGGAATGGGTGCCATCGTGACCATTCTCGATATCTCTGCAAAGAGGCTCGCCTATCTCGATGATGTCTTCGGTTCGCGGATTCAGACTCTTTTCTCCAACGAGACAAACATCTACAACTCCCTTATCGAAGCTGATGTGGTTATTGGAGCTGTTCTCCTGCCGGGGGCCACTCCCCCAAAGTTAATCAAACGAGAATACCTTAAAAAAATGAAAAAGGGGTCTGTGATCGTCGATGTTGCAGTGGATCAGGGAGGCTGCGCCGAAACTACACGACCAACTTCGCACGATGATCCGATATACATCGTCGACGATGTCATTCACTACTGCGTCGCGAATATGCCCGGCGTAGTTGCACTAACGGCAACCCTGGCGCTTACCAACTACACACTTGCCTACGGTCTGACATTGGCTAATCTCGGGATAGAGCAAGCTATCAGAGAGTCATCAGAAATCAGTTCTGGCGTGAATATTTGGGAAGGAACGATCGCACACAAAGCGGTGGCCAATTCCCTTGGCCTGCCCTACACACCTCTTGAAATTTGACCAGGGCTTCGGATGCGTTCCCCACATGTAGAGCATAGCCTTCAACTGCAACGAGCTATCAGCTGATTGGAAGGGGATGCCCACACCCTGCTGTTGGATTTTGAGGGTCGAAGTTTTTTTTGATTCTTCGTTTTGTAGGTAGAGTTTTGTAGGTAGAATAGTCGGGATTATAGCAAAGCCGAAGGTTTTACTCGGTAGGAAGGTTTTGTACTTTATAATTGGTAATCATCCAGTAACGTCCATCTCTACGAGTGAGATAGTAGGTGTAGCGCTTTCTCTCCCAGTAGTCGGGGTACTGAAAGCCCATCAAAACTGAAACCTCGGCCTCAAAGGCAGTATAGCTCGTCTTCTCTATTTCGAACTTCTGGGGGATTACGAGTATATCTACGTCGACTCGCTCCTGCCGCAGCTGCTCTTTGAAATCTTCCTCCAAGACCAAGCGCTGCTCTTCGGAGAGCTTTTCGTAGCGCACCCGCCATTCTGGATTGTTGAGGAGGAGGCTTCGCACATCGAGATACAGAAAGAATCTTGCCCATTTGCTTTGCTGCCTGGCGTTGATCGTACGCTTCACAACCTCATCTGGTGGGATAACCTCTCTCGTCTCGACCTCGCCTGTAGCCTTCTCGATAAGTTCCTTGAGCTCTTGAGTTTCGATTCTGGGTCTGAGCTCGAGGGCGAGTAAGTTCGACTTGATTGGTATACCGCGATTATCCCGCATCAGATTCGGGTAGAATAGAGCCTGCATCGTATAAGTGCCCGGTTCTTCGAAATGAATGAATCGATCAAGGTGAACAATGTAGGCGTATTCCTCCTCTGGCTTGAGCTCGATGTCTTTGAAAAAGACATATTGAAAGGAGCTTCTCGCTATGGTAAATTCGTTGGCGTGCTCGAGAGCGGTATTTCCCGGAGTTTTCACTTCAAAATCCAGGTTAAAAATTTTGTCATCGGCTAATTCAAAGCGAAATGGTTTGAGAGACCCGTTTACGATCGAAACTTTGATTCTTATGTCATCGGTATTGCTGAGATAATAGATCTTCTTATTGTAGAACCGGATAAATACCTGCACATCATCATTTGCCAGAACCGAAGTCAGGCCTGTAATCGAGAGAAGCGTGCAGAAGATAAATCGCATAACGCCATTGATCATGATAGTATCCCATCATATTGTCGGTCGATTGACATGGGAACATTATTCTTAAAGCAGTTTCACACAAAACTCAAGGGCTACCAACCTTATAATGAATTGCTTCAATCTGTAAAAACCGACGATTTTCCGCTGATTATCGAGGGAAGCCAGGACGGTATCCTATCCTTTCTCTTCCACAATTTGCATGCGGATACACACAGCGTATCAGCCATCGTGCTACCCACAGAGCAGGAGGCCGAAAACCTCTACCAAGACCTTCTACTGCTCGAAGGAAGGAACGTCGTCCGGTTCCCCTGGTGGGGATGTGTGCCCTACGGCTCCGTATCACCCCTTAGCTCTGTTTTTGCAGAACGGGCCAGCGTGCTCACTCGCCTTCTATCCGGCGAGAATCTGCTGATTGTTACCTCTCTCAGAGCGTTCCTGACTCCCCTCCCCGATCCGCGTTCTATCGAATCTCAGACAATCACGATCCGAAAAGGTGATCCCCTCGATCTCACCCGGATCGAGGAGAAGCTGACATCCCTCGGATACCTGCGAGTTCCACGAGTAAGCGTCAGAGGAGAGTTCGCCGTTCGAGGAGAGGTGTTGGACATCTTTTTGGCCGGTCAGGAGGAGGCGGTTCGAATCGTCGTCGAATTCGACGAGGTGGAAGAGATCCGGATCTTCCATCCCATCTCACAGGCCTCAACAGGAAAATTGGAGGAGGTTTCGTTTTTCCCGACCAGGGAGGTCGTCTTCAACAAAGAGCATCTGGAGGTCCTCCAAGAGAATTTGGACGCCTCGAAGCTGAATAAGGACTATGTTTCGGAGCTCATCGAATCACTGGAGGAGAATCCCGAGTATCAAGGCGCCGAGCTCTTTTATCCTCTCTGCTTTCGAAAGCTGTATTCACTTCTCGACTATCTGCCCTCATCTGCCGTTCTGTTCTACGTCAACAGGGAGCGACTCGAAAAGGGTTCTGTGGCGCTCAGAAAGGAATATCTGGAGCTGTACCGTAACGCGATCGGAGAGAATAGGGCCGTTCCAAGGCCAAAGGATATCCTCCTGGATTTTTCTGATCTACAGAAGCTGCATATTCGATCCGTTTGGTTTCCGATGATCAAAGGCTCAGGGAACGGCGAACGCGAGCCTATCGATCTCAAATGTGATCCCCCGAGGTCTTTCTTCGGCAATATTCGCTATATGCGCGAAGAGCTTACAAACCTACTAAAGGCAGGATATCGAATCGTGGTTTTTGGCGTCTATCCTGCGCAGGCGAATCGCATTGCGGCCATTCTTAAAGGGCTGGAGGTTGAAATCCTTCCACTGAGCATTTCTCACGGCTTCATCTTGCCAGATCTGAAGATCCTCGTGATTCAAGAGAATGAGATCTTCGGCAGGAAGCGGAGAATTCCCCACTCTGTCTATCGAGCCAAAAGTGAGCCCATTGACACTTTCGTCGACCTGGATGCCGGCGATTACATCGTCCATATCAACTACGGCATCGGGATTTTCAAAGGTATCGAAAGAATACAGGCTGCCGGAAATGAGAGGGACTACATCCATCTGGAGTACGCAGAGCAGGAAACCCTCTTCATTCCTATAGAACAGGTGAACCTGATTCAGAAATACATCGCTCAGGACCGCCGAATGGTCCGACTGGACAGAATCGGAGGCAAGGGCTGGGAAAATCGGAAGAATCGCGTCAAAAAATCTGTGGAAGAGCTGGCTCAACGCCTGATCCGGCTCTACGCCAAACGGCGAAGGATTAAAGGGGATGCATTTCCTCGTGACACGGATTGGCAGAGCCAATTCGAGGCCGGCTTTCCCTACCAGGAAACCGAAGATCAGCTCAAATGCATCGAGGAAGTCAAAGCGGATATGGAACAGCCTCAGCCCATGGATCGTCTCATCTGCGGCGACGTAGGATACGGAAAGACCGAAATCGCTCTCAGGGCGAGTTTCAAAGCCGTCATGGGAGGTAAACAGGTCGCCCTCTTGGCGCCGACGACCATCCTCGTCGAACAGCATTTCGAGACCTTTCTTGAGCGGTTCGAGAAGTTTCCCGTCTCTATCGCCATGCTCTCACGATTTAGAACAAAGAGCGAGCAACGGGAGATAGTCAACATGTTGGCCTCTGGAGAGGTGGATGTGGTCATCGGTACCCACCGTATCGTTCAGAGGGACGTCAAGTTCAAGAGCCTTGGGCTCCTGATTATCGACGAGGAACAGCGCTTTGGAGTCAAGGACAAAGAGACACTCAAAGAACTCAAAGCCAATGTAGAC
>CAZLRN010000046.1:0-16052 GCA_964561715.1 uncultured Spirochaetales bacterium | reverse complement strand
AAAGAGGAATATATTGTGGCGAGCTGTTTTCTCCGTTCAAACTGGCTAATTCTTTCAGCAAAGCTTTGGCTTTGGGATTCAGTTTAGTCGGGACGACAACCCTTATCTTTATGTACATGTCACCTCTTCTGTTGGGGTTGTGTATATAGGGGACACCCTCGCTTCGCAAGCGCAATACCTTTCCGTTTTGAGTACCTGGTGGAATTTTAAGTTTTACCTTTTTCTCGTCCAGAGTAGCTACGTAGATATCACTGCCCAATGCTGCCTGGGTGAGGGATATGGGAATCATGCAGTACACATCATTCTCGCTTCTCTCGAAATACTCGTGCGGCCTGATATGAACGTAGACGTAAAGATTTCCCGGCGAACCGCCACCTATGCCTCCGTCTCCCTGTCCGGGGATATTGATGCGCTTTCCATTCTCGATCCCGGCTGGAATCGTCACTTTTAGCTTACGGGAAGCTCGTACAAGCCCGGTGCCGCTGCAATCCCCACAAGGATGCTCTATGATCTCCCCCTCGCCGCCACAGGCGCTGCATGTTGTGGCAATGGAAAAGAAACCCGAGCTCCGTCTCACCTGACCGCTGCCCCCACATGTTGGACATATCTTTTTGCTGGTTCCCTTGTCCGAGCCGGTCCCATTGCAAGCCTTGCAAGACTCGTTTCTCACATAGGATATTTCGACTTTCGAGCCAAACACGGCCTCGGTGAAAGGAATCTCCAGATCATATCTTAGATCTGCGCCCCTTCGCATCGACCTCCGACCGGCTCCACGGCGCCTAGTAGCCCCGCCGAAGAAGCTGTCGAAAATGCCCGAGAAGTCTCCGAAGATGTCTTCGAACTCTCGAAAGACAGAGGAGAAATCGTGGGGCACCCCGCCCAGTCCTTCCAACCCGGCGAATCCGAACTGATCGTAGGCCTGGCGCTTCTGATCATCAGCCAGAACTTCGTACGCTTCGGTCGCTTCCTTGAATTTCTCTTCCGCCTCCTTGTCTCCCTGGTTGCGGTCCGGATGGTACTGGATGGCTAGGCGGCGGTAGGCTTTTTTTATCTCATCTTTCGATGCTTCTTTTAGAATGCCGAGTACTTCGTAATAGTCTCTCTTTGCCAAAGCTATTCTCTTGTAAGAGGGTTATCGGTCCTGCTACTTTTTGTCGTCCTCATCAACGACTTCATAATCGACATCCTCGACATTTTCTTTCGAGTCTTCTTTCTTGTCAGCAGAAGCCGATTCGGATTCACCGCTTTGGGATTCTGAGCCTGTCTGCTGCTCTCCCGAACCGGAGGTCTGGGCTGTGCTCTTGTACACCTCTTCTGCGAGCTTGTATGAGGCTTGCTTCAAGCTCTCGCTCTTGCTCTTGATCTCCTCTGTGCTGTTAGACTCAAGAGCTTTGCGTAGATCAGCGATAGCATTCTCTATGATTCTTTTGTCGTCGTCGGAGATCTTGTCGCCATAATCCTTCAAGGACTTATCGGTCATATAGATCAAGGAATCCGCCTCGTTTCTGGCTTCTGCCCTCTCCCGCTCCTTTTTGTCCTCCTCCGCATGGAGGTCAGCATCTTTGACCATTCGCTGGATTTCTTCTTCGGTCAATCCGGAAGAGGATTCGATACGAATCTTCTGTTCTTTTCCTGTTCCCAAATCTTTGGCTGAAACATGCACGATACCATTGGCATCGATATCGAAGGTTACCTCGATTTGCGGAACTCCCCTCGGTGCCGGCGGGATTCCGACAAGATCAAACCGGCCCAAAGTACGATTCTGGCTCGCCATTTCCCTCTCACCCTGGAGAACATGAATCGAAACAGCGTTCTGGTTGTCTGCCGCAGTAGAAAAGATCTGACTCTTGCGAGTGGGAATGGTGGTATTGCGTTCAATGAGCCGCGTGTTAACACCGCCTAAGGTTTCGATTCCCAGAGAGAGGGGCGTCACGTCGAGAAGAAGCACATCTTTGACATCCCCTCCTAGGATGCCGCCCTGAATGGCAGCCCCCATCGCAACGACTTCGTCGGGATTGACTCCTTTGTGCGGTTCTCTCTGAAAGATATCTTTCACCAGTGCCTGCACAGCCGGGATGCGGGTTGATCCTCCGACAAGGATAACCTGGTCGATGTCGCTAGGCTGCATTCCTGCATCCTTCAGAGCGCGGCGGCAGGGATCGCTGGTCTTGCCAATGAGATCTTCAACCATCTGTTCGAACTTCGACCGAGTCAGGTTGTACTGAAGATGCTTCGGGCCTGAAGAATCGGCCGTAATAAAGGGCAGATTGATGTCCGTGCTCTGGGTCCCTGAAAGCTCGATCTTAGCCTTTTCGGCGGCCTCTTTGAGACGCTGAAGCGCCATACGGTCCTGGGAAAGATCAATTCCCATGTCCTTTTTGAAGCTGCTAACGAGCCAGTCGATGATTCTCTGGTCGAAATTATCCCCCCCGAGATGGGTGTCTCCGTTCGTTGACTTTACTTCGAACACACCATCACCCAACTCCAGGATCGAAATGTCAAAAGTGCCGCCGCCAAGATCATAGACGGCAATCTTCTCATCCTTTCCCTCTTTGCCCAAGCCATAGGCAAGCGAAGCAGCGGTAGGCTCGTTGACGATTCGCTTGACCTCGAGACCGGCAATCCTTCCGGCGTCTTTTGTGGCTTGCCGCTGGGAGTCGTTGAAATAGGCCGGAACGGTAATCACGGCCTCTTTCACCGTTTCGCCCAGATAGTCCTCGGCTGTCTTTTTCATCTTCTGAAGAATCGCTGCCGAAATCTCGGGAGGAGAGTAATCCTTGTCGTTTATCTTGACCATAACACCATTGGTCGAGTCGACAACCTGATAGGGCACCATCTTGATTTCCTCGGGTACCTCGCCGAACCTTCTTCCCATAAACCGCTTGATCGAATAGATGGTGTTTTCGGGATTGGTAATCATCTGGTTTTTTGCAGGTTGGCCTACAAGTCGCTCATTCTTCTTCGTAAATCCCACGATTGAAGGAGTCGTTCTCTGCCCTTCTGAGTTCTGGATAACAACGGGCTCCCCCCCTTCCATGACCGCTACGCAGGAATTGGTGGTTCCTAGATCGATTCCAATTATTCTAGGCATTGCTGTCTCCTCCGCTAGCCTCCATATTTTTGGGTTGCTTATCGTCAGTCTCCGCGGCGGGTCGATCAGCCGAAGGCTGAACAACCTTCACCTTGGCTGGCCTTAAAACTCGCTCGTGTAGCAGGTATCCCTTCTGGTAGTCTTCCGCGACTGTCGGATGATCGTGCTCCGAGCTCTCTTCGGTTGCGATGGCCTGGTGTCTTTCAGGATTGAACCGTTCGCCCGTAGAATCGAAGCGGCATAAACCCCACTTTCGTTCGAGCATTGAAGTAAACTGCTTCTCGATGAGCTCGATTCCGGAATGAAAGGCTTCAAAGTCCTTGGATTCTTCGGACGATTTAATCGCCCTTTCGAAGTCGTCTATGATCTCTATAATGTCGAGTAGGAGCATAGAGTTGGAGAATCGAGCCATCTCTTCTTTATCCCGGGCCACCCTTTTTCTGAAGTTCTCGAAGTCGGCCTGTTTTCGAAGCAGTTGATCCTTGAGGCTCGCATTCTCAGCCTCGAGCTCTCCAATCAGCTCATTCGGATCTTTCTCGAGTTCATTTTGAATTTCACCGGCACTCTCATCTTCCGCTGTTGACGAAGCAACACTCTGACTCTCTTGCTCCGTTGTCTCTTCGGTAGAATCGCTTTTGACCGACGCTTGCTTTTCTTTCTCGTCGGCCCCTTTTTTCTCTTTCTCCTTTTTCAACTCAGATGTCGGAGCAGACTTATCCCCGCTTTTCGATCCTGACATTGCTAAGAACCCCTATAATTGCTGTCGTTATAAGCGTTTAAGCTAAAATAATAAGGCATTTTGCCAGGAGTCAAGCGTTTTTTGGAATATTGTAGATACTGATGCAGGTCGAAGGCCTCAGGCGTTGAGGTAGAAGAAGATAATCACCAGTCCCGTGTAGGCGATGTAGCATCCTAAGAGCACAATGCCTTCCCACTTCTCGAGCTTGAATCCGGTCCAAGTGAATACTAGAAGCAGGACCACGAAGAACAGCATTGCTGGAAACGAGAAAAAGATGACTTTCTGACTGACACTAATCGGTCTTGCTGTGGCGGCGGCTCCTATAATCCAGAGAAGGTTTAGCAGATTGGCGCCAAGTATATCTCCAAACGCCAGATCGCCGTGTCCCTTTCTCGAAGCCACGATACAGGTTGCGATCTCCGGCAGAGAAGTTCCAATGGCGACAATAGTCAGGCCGATGACGGCTTCAGATACGCGAAAGATCTTTGCGGTATTAACGGCCGAATCGACGAGAAAACGACTTGCAATAATGACCCCAACAACACCGATGAGGAACCTCCCTATCTGATGTGCCAAGGTGCCTGGTTTTCGGTGCTCTTCCAAATCCTCAGAAATGTGCTCATTGCGTTCGCTTTGTCGCCGTCTCTTTTCATCCCAAAACATGAATGCGAGATAGCCAACAAGCAGCACAAGGAGCAGCACCCCTTCGGGCCGGCTGATTACGCCATTGAGCACTAAAACGAAGGTAAGAATCGATACGCCCAGGAGAAAAAGCCCGTAGATGGAAAGCGTTCTGGAATGCACGCTGATAGCTGCTGGCGCGACGAGAATGCCTAGAGAGAGAGCAAGGGCGTTGTCAGCAATAACAGAACCGACCGCGTTGCCCAGGGCGATCTCAGGGAAACCCTCCAGCGAGGATATAAGCGAGACCGTAAACTCCGGAGCTGTTGTCGCGAAGCCAACCAGGACAATGCCTATGATCATCTTTGGCAAGCGGAACTCATAGGCCATGCCAACGGCCCCATCGACAAGAAAATCAGCACTCTTGCTCAGTATCGCGAAGGCGACAGCGATAACAATCAGGTTGATAAGCAGGCTATCTGCTGGTATGAACCCCATGTTTCAGCGATCAATCCACTTCGATCTGAATTTTCACACTAGTCGGCTTGCGATTCAAAGCGTATTCGAAGGCATCGACGCTCTTCTCGAAGCTGTATCGCTCTGTAATGAGAGGCTTGAGATCTATCTTACCGGATCCCATCAAGGCCAAGGCTCGGGGATACACATTGGCGTATCGGAATATGGTCGCAACAGAGGCTTCCTTGATCTGCGCTGCTGTAATATCGATAGGGACCGCCGCGCCGGGCATTCCAATATAGACAACCCTTCCACCGGGACAGAGGGGTTCGAATAGTGTCTCCGCTGCTTTTTCGCTCCCGCTGGCCTCGAAAACTAGATCGGCTCCCCAGGAATCCGTGCGTCTCATAACGACTTCGGTCAGGTTTTCTTTCGTGACATCAACAGGAATGATGGACCCCAGTTTAGCCGCCACATCGAGCTTTTCGCTCCGTATATCGCTCATAATCACGGTGCTACAGCCCCCTGCCAACGCGGCCAATGCGGTTACGATGCCTATAGTGCCAGCTCCTATTACAACGGCGACGTCACCCGGTTTAATTTGCGCTTTGTTTGCCGCATGGATTCCAATGGCCAAGGGTTCGACAAGAGCACCCTCGCCGAAACTCACATTATCGGGAAGCTTAAAGGTGTAATCCGCCGGATGTACAACGCTTTTCGTCAAACAGCCGTGAATAGGCGGAGTCGCCCAGAATATCACAGCAGGATCGAGATTATACATCCCCAGCCTGCTGGCTCGGCTGCTAGGATCGGGTACGCCGGGCTCCATGCAAACACGATCGCCCTTCTTCAAGCCCTCCACATCGGCTCCCACCTCGATCACTGTGCCGGAGGCCTCGTGGCCTAAAACCATCGGCTCTTTAACTACGAAAGGCCCAATGTTTCCATACTCGTAGTAGTGCACATCACTTCCGCAAATCCCCACCGTGTGAATGGCAATACGGACATCCTTTGGACCCATCTCTTGAGGCAGGTCTATATCTCGAATGTTGATAACGCCCTTCTTTTCGAGAACAACCGCTTGCATAATCCCTATCCTCCCGACAACTATTTGTTTTGAGGCGCAAGCTCTAGTATCAATTCCACCTCTCCCCTGCTTATGTTCGTCCGTTGTGCTATTTCCTTGGAAGACCAGCCAAGCTTGGCGAGTTTAATTACCATCTCTCTTTTATCGGAGGTTGGAGCACTTGATTCGCTCTCGCTGTCCGCTTCTGCTTTGGCCAGGGTTCTTAGGAGTTTGACGTTTTCTTGAGCCTTCTTGTTGACAGATTCTAATCTGGATTCGGTTTTGGCAAGCCATTCCCGCGCTTTCTGGAGCTTCTCCATGCGAGCTTCTATTTCGGAAAGCGATTCATCGAGCAGCTCTACCTTTTCGACAGCGGTTTCGGCACGACCCTTATTGTCCGACAGCACCCTGAGCTGATTGCGGATTTCCTCTACTTGATCCGGATACTGCTTCAGCTCGGCGTCTAGATGTTTGAGGCTCTTCTCGAGCGCCTCTAGAAGCTTGAAGTTTTTCTCCACCCCCTCGGTTGTCGTGTCCACGACAACCTTCTTCTTATCGAGTCGGTCGTACCGGGATTCGACCTCTCCCCCGATCTCCTCGAGACTTCTAATCTTTATTTGAAGCTCTTCGATCGCATCGCTGCTCGAGCTAAGTTCGGCAAGCTTCTGCTCAATCGAGTAGGAAAGACTTATCAGCCTGTCGAAGTTTTTTTCAAGATCCTCGATTCTTCTCCTCTCCGCCTGAAACCGGGTCAGCTTGGTGGAAACCTCATCGACAAGCTTACGTGTGTTATTAAACTCCCCTTCGATTACTCTCATGTCCTTTCTCTGAGGTTCGAGCACCGCTAGATTCTTACGCAACTCTCCGATATTCCTTTCGAGATCCAGCTTCAGCTTATCCGCTCTTTCGAAGAGTTTTGTTTGAGAGACAAAGCTCTTCTGTTGTCGTTCCAGGTTTGAAAGCTTCTGAGACAGCAGTTTGTACTCTTCCTCGATTTTTGCGGTAAGCCTATCCTGCAACACGCCCGATTTTTCTTCTACGTCGGACACAAGACCCCTGAAGGCCCGCATCTGCTCATCGATATCACCTTTGAGGTCTTGGCTCTTGAGCTTGAACTCGATTTCAAACTCGTCCTGTCTCTTTTTGAACAACTCGAATACACTGGCGGTTTTCTCTGTGAGATGTTGCTTGAGCTCCGAAACCCTGTTTGCAATAGCATCTAGCTCTTTTCTCAGGCCATCCCGCTCTTCGCGAGTCTGCACGATCATCTCTTCCCGCTGACTGGAGAACTCTTCCCGTAAACCTCCGATGGTTGAATCCACTTCGTCTGAAAAGTTGACAAATCGATCGTTGAAAGTCGTTTTAGATTTATTAAGTTCCTGTTCGAGGCGCTCTTTCCATTTAGAAACCTCCTGCTCCGCCAGATTGAGTTGATCCAACAAGCTCTGCTTTCCCTCGGCGAACTCCTCGTCCAACTTCTTCAAATCGGCCTTGAGGCTCTCCTTAACAACCCGAATCTCCTTATCATAATCCTCTTCCAGGCGCCCCACGCTGGCTACAAGCCCCTTTTTGTAGTCAGATTCGATAGTCTCTCTCTCAGTCACGTGATCTTCAGCAATCTGATCGATCCTTTCTTTAACGCTCCGCTGCCAAGATTCGAGAGATTGCTCCATTCCCTGGCTTCTCTTGCTGAGATCTGCTAAAAACTCATCTTCGAAACCTCTGAGCTTTTCCGACACATCCTGATACGCCTTGGTTTTGAGCTCTGAAAGGCCCTTCTCCAGGAGGGCCATGTCTCCACGAAGTTGGCCTATCACCTCATCGGTATCATCCTTGAGTCGGGTGCTCACTCTCTCCATGAATTGACGTAAGTTTTGATCGAGAGCCTCTATATCTGTGTGAACCTTTTCGAGCTTTCCGAAGCGATAGAAAGCGTCTCCCTCGTAGTCCTCGAGACGTTTCTCAATCGTCTCAATAGTTTTGGCCTCTATACCTTCGATCTCTGCCACAAGATTGTCTTTGAGAATCGCTACATCCTCTCTCGAGCTCTCCATCTCCTTTTGAGCATTCGATCTGTGCAATACGACGGCTTCGTCTATTGAAACGATCCTTCGATCTATCTCCTCCCTTGTCGATTCGAGCTGTTCGAGGGATTCTTTCATCTTTTGGGCAATTTCCGCCTGCCAGACAGTCACATCGGATCGTGTTTTTCCAAACAACTCGACGAGGTCCTTTTCCCCGGACTCCAGGCCATCGGCAATAGATTTGAATTGCGTGCTGATCTCCTCTTCCAGTTTTCTGGCACCCTGGTCGATTCTCGCCTGAATGCTGAGAAATGCCTCGTGTTCGAGGGATTCTCCCCGCTGAGCGGCGTTTTCAAGTCTCTCTTTATAGTTCAGCTCAATTGCTGCAAGGTCAGAGTCGAAATCGTTGAGCCTCTGCACATGGTTCTCTTCGAGGGTTTTAAGCTCTTCCTTTGAGGAGACAATGACGGTGTTGATAGCGTCTGCCAGCTCGATTCTTCTGGAATCCGAGTCAGATAACATCCTGTCGAGCTTGCCCTGCATTTCGTCAACAATAGCTGTTCTACGTTCGTCGGCTTTCAGAATGATGCTCTCCGAGATATTCTCCAGATTTTTCATGGTCTCAGATTCGATGCTGTCTCTTCTGGACTCCAACCGCGTGATATAAGATGAAAAATCCTTTATCCTAGTCTCCGCCTGGTCCACCTCTTTTGCGATCTCAGCGATTCTCGTTTCTGTTTTGGATTTCATGGATTGAATGGAGGATTGTAATGCTTCCTGGTTACTCTTTCTCAAATTTTCAAGAATTTCGGGTATCTGCTTCTCTATTTGAATCATCCTTGCAGATGAGTCCTTGATCTTTTTACCCAGGCTGTCTACAAATCCCGATTCGGCATGAATACGCTTGAGGTTTTCCTCTACCTTTGCCGTCATGCCGACAAGCTCCTTGAGGACATTATCATAAGTGCTGACTTTGGACTGTATAACCTGAACGTCTCCTGATTTTCCTCGAAGCTCCTGCTCCATTCCTTTGATTCGATTCAGGATCTCCGTCCCCGTTTTGAGGTTGACCTGTAGCTCGATGGAAAGATCCTTGATCTCTGTTGTCTTTTCATCGATGAACTCTGAAAGGCTGTCCCTCACTCTGTCGGAGTATCGTTTGACTTTTTCGAGGGATCGGCTGTTACGATCGAGCTGCCTGTAAGCGATGAGGATCACCACTACCACAAGGGTAGAAACCGCGATATTAAGAAGAGAGATCGGCATTGTTCCCCTCCCTACAAGGAATTTAAATAATTCTAATCGATACCACGCTTTGAGTCAATTGACATCGGTGCCTTGGTACGTCACCGGCTGGAATCCCGAGCCGCCCTCGATTCTGACAAGATGAATGTAATCATCGCCATATCGTTCCTCGAGAGACGTAACGCTAGTCTCGTGGTTTATCTCGAATACAGCCACATCGAAGGTACCATCAGGCAAAAAAAACGGAATCAAAACGACCAGATGAACATGCTGGCGGATAATGGGGTTGCTGCCGTACTCCTGGTTGAGAGAACCTAAATAGAAAGTTCCCGGCTCCCGACAGGCGAGAAGGAAGAGCAACAACTCGAGCTGGGCGACTGGATAGCCGATATCCTCACGGTAGCTCAAGTAGTCGACTCTTCGAACATCGAATGCCTCCGGGTGCACAGCTCTCGTCCTTCCCCTCGCCTCGTTCAGGACGATAGCCAGGTTCCTCGACCAATCCAAGCCAAAGTAGGGATCCCTCTCCGATTCGTATCGACGGCTCCAACGATTGCCCCGGACATCGATAAGCTTTTTCTTCAATCTTCCGATATCGGTGTAGCGGCCCGTGAGAGGGAAATAGTATCCATCCACGATCCACTTTGCAAATCCCGAGCAGTTCATCCCTCCCTCAGAAGGCTTTTCTGTGGCAATATAGACAGGTTCACCTTTCTCGTTGTAAGCCCCATCGTCGAGGTCTTTGAGTCGAGGCAGTTGAGAGCGTATCTTTTCGATCATCTCCAAAGCGTTATCTTTTTTGCCTCGATTGAGGATCACATCCCATTGGATTCTGTCTCGAGTCATATCGATGATATGCGCGATTGGCGAGAAAAGTATCAATGAAAATTTTAGTGGAATGATGAGACGATGATGGATCTCCACCCCAAAAAGCACGACATCGAGAAATGTTCTGTCATCTCCAGGATACATCCGTATAAAGCACTGCGGGTGATCCCGGGTCATGACAGTCATGTAACGGAATTCCCCGCTCGAAACATCTCGCTTGATCGATACGTTGCCCCGCCTGAGAAGAGGATACTCTCCCCATTCATTCTCCCCAATAAAAAGGAAAAAAACCGACTCGCCGCGCTTCTCGATCTGAAAGGCAACGCTGCGTGCGTCTTCTCTTTGACTGTACCGCCGAGATGGAATACTTGACAGATGATTGATATTGGCGCTGATGAAGTATTTGTAGTGAAGTCGGGTCTCCCAGTTCTCCGGTAGCACACTTTCAGCCGGTCCCCGAGACGACTGGGCGGATTGTGCCCCCCCGGGAATGACAAAAACAATGAGCCCTGCAAGGAGCAAGAGACTTGCAAGGCATCTTTTCAGTACCTGGCGTGTGCAGGATGCCAGGCGTCTATTCGAAGAGCCTATCTCCATTGACTTCGACAACCTCATCTGCCAATCGTTTCTTGAGAGTTCGCAGATCGGAAGCATAGAGGGGAGAAATTTCGATGCGGTACAGGGATTGGTTATTTTCGTCCCTGGGAACCTTGACACCGCAAGATTCGAGAAGCTGCGCATCTCTCTCGATTTGACCGCGTATGCATGTATCGATCGAGTCTGTTCCGCTCTTGTTTTTCAGCGGAGAGAACTCCAATTCCCTCACCGTTTCGTAGAACAACGACCTCTCAGCCTGAGGGATGACATCGAAAATGAACATCTCGATTTTGATTCCCTCCCTCTCTACTACTTCGGTTTTTCCGTTTTGAATGATAAGGGCTTTTACCTTCTTTCTGGCGACATGGAACGGCAAAACAAGTTGCTCACTGGAAAGGAACTCTATGTTGAAGATATGAATGGCAATGGAGCCTTGAGAAAAGCGTAGATCTCCCTTCTCATCCGTGGCGTTCATTTTTTCCTCATCCATATCTGAGTATTCGATGACACGGCTCTTGCCATCTACGAGCCCAATCGCTCCAAGCTTTTCTTCAGGATAGGCTTTTCTGATAACCTTGGAAGATACCTGGGATCGAACATTTCTGTGCACTCCCAAAAAAAGAGGATCCGGCACCATAACAAGAGGATTATCGACTTGGAAATAAAAGATCTCTTCGACCCCTTCGTTCTTCATGCGCTCTAGAAGTCGATGCTTTTTCAGAGCCCTGATGAGACCCCCATGACCATCGGGATTGGTGAGCAAGCCTCCCGTCGGAGCCAGTAGAAGCTCGAAATCGGAATCAAAGGTTGGGTGAACTCCCTGCGGGAAAAAAGAGATTTGGTCTTTATGCAAGCCGAAATAGGAGTTCTGCCGAAAATAGTCCCGAGTTTGCTCGTGATTGAGGGGACTTGTCATGATGTACCACGGGATGCGCGCGCCATATGCGATACATGCTGCCTGCAGCTTTTCGGCAAAGATCTGAAAGAGGCTGGCCTTTCTGATCGGGCTGATTTCAAACATTCCCTTAGGTCCGTCAAAACCCAATCGAGAGCCCTGTCCTCCCGCAACGGTCAGAAAGGCTGTTTTGCCAGCAGCGATAAGGCTTTCTCCCAATTTTAGGGCTTCGTCGTTTCGACTCGGATCTTGCACGCTGTTGTATGGAGCAGGGACAAATTCCGTGGGCACGACGCTTTCGCTCTTGATCGCCCTGCGAAGTAGTTCGAGGAGATCAAGCTCCAGAGACTGCAAATCCTGCAGAAGCTGTTGCTTCATTTCCTCGCTGCGGGTATCCCAGCTATAGAAAATTTTCTTATGCCCCGCCCTCTTCAACTGCTCGATAAGGGACAGCTCATTCATATCCTTCTCCGACCGATTTCTGACGCGACGCAGAACATCCACAAGGTCGCTTCGAATTTCTGCGATCCTCGAGATGGCATTCGGATCTCGCTTTTGTATCTCCTCCCAGATCTTGTCCTTTGCTCCGCTCAGCGTATACTTCCTTTGGTAGAGCAGATACTTGAGCCTGAAGAGCAGCTGTAGGTCTTTTTTTGAGTAGATGCGTCGACCTGAGAGGGTTTTTTGTGGTGAGAGCAGTGGAATCTCTTTTTCCCAGTATCTCAGCACATGCTGTTTGATACCAAGCAGATCACAAATCTCTCCAATGGTGTACATCTATTCTCACTATAGATAATTTGACCGATGATGACCAGGTGGATGCACTTCGCCTGTCAATATCAGTTCTGCCTTATCTCCACTCTCAGCGGTATCCATCTGAATCCCAGTTCCTCACGAATCCGGTTTGTCAGATATCGAACGTAGGCATCGGCAAGCCGTTGTGGGAGATTGGCAAAAAAGACAAACATAACCGGATTGCAGGAGACCTGCGTTCCGTAACGAATCTTGACTGCCCTACCCCTGGCTGTCGGGGGTGAATACTCCGCAATCCATTTCGAAACGGCTTTATTGAGAGTCGAAGTCGACACGCGTCTCGCCAACTGATCCTTGATCGTGAGACTCAGAGCGAGTACTTCCTTCACTCCAAATCCGGTCTTGGAGGAAATGGCTCGCACAGGAGCGAAACGAAGAACCGGAAAGAGGAACGAAATGCGGTCCGTCATAGCCTGAAGCAGGTTTGCGGTGTTCTCCATGAGATCCCACTTGTTCAAAACCAGAATAATGCCTTTTCCCTCTTTGACAATCAAAGCCGCGATTTTTTTATCCTGATCCGTCAAACCCTCTCTCGCATCAAGAAGAAGAAGAGCCACCTCGCAGGCCTTGATTGCGCTTATCGCTCGACTCACAGAGTAATGCTCGACAGTTCCTCTGACCTTTTTCTTGCGTCGTATTCCCGCTGTATCAACAACCTCGATCGTTCTGCCTTCAAAGCGAAAGCGTCCCTCTATCACATCCCTGGTCGTGCCGGGCACCTCAGAGACAATAGACCTCTCTTCGCCAAGCAGACGGTTGATTAGCGTGGACTTTCCGGTGTTGGGTTTTCCCAATATGGCAAGCTTGATGATTTCCGATGATGGAACGTTGTCAATAGCCTGATGATCGACAGCGGCGTTCTTTAGTGAATTGTAGATCTCGCTCTTCAAAAGGGCGATATTTCTTCCATGGGAGGCCGAAACACCGACTATCCTTTCGAAACCCAATTTATAGTAATTCCAAACCAAGGATTCTCGCTTTTCGTTATCGACTTTGTTCACGACGAGAATAATTTTCTCTCTGTAGGGATGCAGTTTTTCAATCAGGGCTTCGTCATTGGGACTCATTTCCAGGACGTCGACAACCAGTAAAATCAGAGCCGCCTCTCTGCCGGTCTGTACGCTCCGATTGCTCACAATCACAGTCAACTCGTCATTCTCTCCGGCCTGGTATCCTCCCGTATCGAGAAGCTCAAAGGAGAGGTCATCGATTGCACATCGAGAGGCAACTGGATCCCGCGTAACACCTGGTGTGGGATCTGTTATAGTACGGCGTTTTCCGAGGAGCCTATTGAAGAGTGTGGATTTTCCCACATTTGGTCCCCCGATAATGGCAACTTTTAGCGGATCACTTCTGATCGCTTCATTGTTCGCATTCATCAAGATAATAGAATAGTACACATCGTCGGATTCGCCTACAACTAAAATAGCGGGACGTTTACGATACGAGCGCCTCAGTCACATCTACAAATAAAAAACATGTGTGAATTAGCCGATGATAAGAGAGACATGGCTCGAAAAAAAGCTTCCCTTGGGTGCCTCTTTTGGATGGCCCTCGTTTTGCTGGTAATAGTCATTTTCCTCTTCAATCAAAAGAATATCGAACACGTTCTAAGGCGAACAGGATTTTGGAATCTCTTCAGCAAAGATGATAAGCCAGTTGAGGTCAGTATCAACAATGACGACAATTCTGAAGATCCCGTAAGAGATGCTCCGGCTGAGCCGCCGACGGAAATTGTGCTAAAAATCGATAAAAACACTCCCAAGGAACAGAGCTCCGATCAAGAAGAACAGAGCTCAGAAGTGGATAAAGCCGAACCGGAAGACCAACAGAAACCAGAAAGCGATTCAAAGAAGCATCTCCGTAAGGCGCGCATCTATTTTGTGGTCATTGCACCGGAAGGGGATATCACTTTGAAGAGCGTCATCCGTCCAGTGTATTTCGATAATTCCCCGCTGAGAGAAACTCTCAAATCATTACTAGAAGGACCCAGCGCGGCAGAAATCAATCAGGGGTATCTCAGCGTCATTCCTGAGGGCACGAATCTCCGAAATGTCTATGTCAAAGGACAGACAGCCTTTTTAGATTTTTCCGATGATTTCCGGTTCAACTCGATCGGCCAGGCCGGCCTCAAAGCCCAGCTCCGGCAGATTGTCTTCACTGCAACAGAGTTTTCGAATGTGCGCGACGTTCAGATTCTCATCGAAGGCAAGAGACAGAAGTATTTGAGTCAGGAAGGCCTCTACATCGCCGATCCGGTTTCGCGGGGCTCAATCAATTAGTCTCTGGATCCTGCTCTTGACCACCTCGAGTTCGAACTCAACACGGTTTTTTATGAGAAAGAAAAATTCCCTGTTACCCTTTCGGCCCTTTATCGCTGAAGCTCCGACTCGGGATACATAGCTTCCTTCCTGCCACAACCGTTCCAGCAGTTGGATTAGAATTTTCATTCGATCCTCAGGATGGGTAACTACTCCCTTGAAGTCTTTCTTTGGTCTCCTCCACTCGAATTGAGGCTTGGCAAGAGTTATCATCCATCCCTCTTTTACGAGTCCAAGAATGTGCTTGGCTGCTCCAACGATCGATCGAAACGAGAGATCAACTACCGCAGAATCGGCAGGAGGGGAAAAATGTGACGGTTCCGTTTTCATAATGTTGGTTCTCTCGTAGACCTTGACGCATGGGTGATGGCGGAGAGAATAGTCGAGCTGATTGTAGCCTACGTCTACAGCGTGAACAAACCGTGCCCCCCGACGAAGCAGACAATCTGTGAACCCACCGTGAGCGCAGCCTACATCAATAAATACCAAGCCCTCGACAGACAGCCCCCACTCTTCGAGAATGCCATCGAGTTTTTCGCCCCCTCTGGATACAAAACGCTGTCGAGCCTCGATCGCGATAACAGCTCTGGTATCGACTTTTTGCTGTGGCTTCCGCATAACTTCGCCATTTACCCTCACTTCACCACAGAGAATCAGGGCAAAGGCTTCATCTGGCTTGAGAAATGGAAATCTCGATTTGACAAGCTCTTTTAGTCGGATCGTCGAACTCTTATCAGTACTATGTCGAGTGCACAAAGAATCTTGCCCCTACACGACGGACATTTCTTTGATTCTTTCTATTGAGAGGGTTTTGCCCGATGAGGTATCGATTTTGAGGCAGACACCATGAATCTCTGCAGCGGTGTTAGCCACTTCCATTTTCAGTGGCATTTGAGTGAGCCCTCTCTTTAGAGCAATCACGCTGTCCATGCCGATACACGAGTCCTTGGGACCGGTCATTCCGATATCAGTTATGTATCCCGTCCCTTTTGGCAAGATTCGCTCATCCGCGGTCTGAACATGAGTATGAGTGCCGACAACAGCCGAGACACGCCCATCCAGGTATAGGGCGAGGGCTTCCTTTTCTTCGGGAGATTCAGCATGAAAATCCACGATCAAGATACTGGTCTCCTTTCGCATGCGCGTGACCGTGTCTCGGCCGACTTTGAAGGGACATCTGATGTTGGACAGGTATACCCGGCCTTCCAGATTACAAACGCCTATCGAGATATCTCTTACCTTAGCTACACAGTAGCCACTTCCCGGCACGCCGACCGGATAGTTCTCCGGACGCAAGAGCCGAGAATCAGATTTCAGAATATCCAGTATTTCTTTTTTCTGCCAAATGTGGTTGCC
>CAZLRN010000045.1:7172-16104 GCA_964561715.1 uncultured Spirochaetales bacterium | reverse complement strand
GTTTAAGTTCGGTGAGCGAAGAGTTCACTACTAGAGCAAGGTTGGATTGGCTATGCAGTTAACAAGATCAAAAAAATCAGGCATATACATCATCCTGATAGAGCTGGTGTTAGCCTTCATAATCATCATGCTCAACATGCCCTTTTTTTGGATGCTGGCAACATCGATACGAGAACGGGAGGAGATTTATCTCTTTCCGCCGCGGCTGATTCCTTCGAAGCTGAATTTCGAGGGCTATCAGTACATCTGGACCCTGGTGCCTTTCGCGCGATACCTGTACAACTCCTTTTTCATCGCATTCACCATATCCGTAGCCAAGATCCTCCTGGCCTCCCTTGCAGCCTACGCCTTTGCCAAAGTGCCATTTAAGGGAAGGAGAACTGTTTTCTACGCCTTTCTCGGGACAATGATGATCCCCTTCGAGGTCATCGTCATCCCCAACTATATAACCGTCAAGATTCTAGGCTGGCTGGACACTTACTACGCTCTGATCGTCCCTTTCACTGTTGGCGCGTTTTCGATTTTTCTCCTCAGGCAGTTCTTCTTGACGATTCCCCAAGACCTCGATGATGCTGCTGAAATAGACGGCGCAGGGAGGCTGAGATACCTCTTTACAATAATCTTTCCTCTATCCAAGCCAGCACTATTAACGGTGGGACTCTACTCTTTTTTGGCGGCCTGGAACAGTTTCCTCTGGCCTCTTATCGTCACAAACAGGGATGAGATGCGGGTTGTACAGATTGCCTTAAAAGCGATGCAGGAAAACTGGATGATAGAGTGGAACGCCCTCACGGCAGCCTCCACGCTGGCCACCGTTCCGATAATTATCCTTTTTTTCTTCGTGCAAAAGCAGTTTCTTGAGGGAATTACCATTACCGGACTAAAGACATAAATTCCTCTCCACACTTCCGTATCGATTTGAACCAATAGAGAACAGGAGGGCATAGATATGCTCGAGGTCGAGGCAGCCGGAAGCGGCAAGGTGCTCGTAATAGGCCACCGGGGAGCGATGGGTTATGCCCCGGAGAACACTATGGCTTCGTTCCAAAGGGGATTGGAGATGGGGTCTGACGTGATAGAGCTGGACATCCATATGAGCAGGGATGGTGAGCTTATCGTCATGCACGACGGTGATGTCAGCCGGACCACAAATGGCAGTGGTCACATCAAGGAAATGACCCTCGAAGAGATACGATTGCTGGATGCCGGCTCTCATTTTTCTTCCGAATACAGAGGAGAGAGAATTCCGCTCCTGCTGGACGTGCTGGCCTGGGCCAAAGACAAGGTGCCTCTGGTCATCGAGGTAAAAGGGGATCCCCATCCTGCCGAAGGCATCGAGGAGAAGCTTGTGCATCTTCTGAGGGACCAGAGCATGCTCGATCAGGCGATGGTCATCTCCTTCCACCATACAAGCGTTAAAAAAGTGAAGCAATTCGAGTCGTCTGCTACGACGGGTGTGCTCTTCACCGGACGTCTCGTGCACTCAGTTGATGCGGCAAGAGCGGCTCACGCGGATTCGGTTCGCCCCAGCTGGAGGTACTGGTCAGCCGATCTGGTCGATGAGATACACCGCGCCGGGCTTGCCGCAAGCACATGGACCGTCGACGACGAGGAGACGATGGAGTATCTTGTCGAGCTGGGGATCGATTCTATCGGCACGAACTATCCTGATCGACTGAGAGGGGTACTGGATCGGCTGGGCCGGAGCTGGGTCAGGTAATAGAAGTGGCCGAACAATCGAGCACAGAATTTGCTGCCTCTTTTTGCTGTTCAATCCGGGAAAAAAGTAGGATTGCTGACACGAAGCAGACGGATTCGAGCAATGGCAAGGAGAGTGGCATTGAGCCCCAGCGGGCTTTGACCGAAGTATTGTCGTCTGGTTTCGGTACATCTGCATATATCCTATTCTACACATCTTGCCTGCTCGAGAACTGAGTAAAGACAGAAATGGCCGGCTGCCACGCCATTGACCTGCGAGGAATCAGCGGCATATGATAGTCTATGATCCGCGGGGCGAGTGTACACTTGATCACTAGATATTTCGGTGGTGTGTCAGGCGATGCCTGACAGATCGCAGGCACCAAAGACTCGTACGCGGTTCTATCTGGTTTCTGCTGTTGTGTCGCTCTCCCTCCTGGGGGATGCACTCCTCTATGCCGTTCTTCCGGCGCGTCCCGAAGATTTTCATGTGCTGGTTTGGCAGGTCGGAGTGCTTCTCGCTGCCAACAGACTGGTTCGGTTGATCACAAATGAATTGGCCGGAAGAATCGTGCATCGCTCGAGCTCCGACAAGCCCCTAATTCTGGCGGTCATCATCGGAAGCGTGACTACGGCCAGTTATGCGCTACCGTGGGGATTCTGGGGCTATCTTGTAGCCAGGATGGCCTGGGGCGCCTGCTGGTCGGTTCTGAGGGTCGAAGGCTATCTGTCGGCTCTGGAAGTTTCAACGGCCAGGAATCGAGGCAGAATCTTCGGTCTATACCAGGTCCTCATACGCGGAGGCTCAGGCGGCGGGGTCTTGCTGGGTGGATTTCTCTGCGATCTGGTCGGTATAAGACAAACATTTCTTATCTACTGTGTTGCGTCGGCCATAGGCGTTCCGTTGGTTCTGAAGTCTCCAAGGAGGCTTCCCGCTAGTCCCGATTCTCAGCTGAAGAAAACATCGATAGTGTCCATAGAGAAATCCCACATCCTTCTATGGGCCTGTGCCCTGGGCATTTCCCTAGTCGAGCAGATGATTTCTAATCTGACGGGACGGATCGTGGCCGACCGTATTATGCCGGGCTTTCCTTACCTTATGGGCGTCGCCAGTCTGTCCGGGCTTCTATTGAGCCTGAAATCAATAGGTTCCATTATCATCACGCCGCTGGCGGGAGTCATAGGTGATCGGTTGGAGCGAAGAAGATTTCTCCTGGTTCTCACTCTGTCTCAGATAGGGGTAATTGCCGCCCTGGCTTTTACGAACTATTGGCTTGTAACGATAGTAGTTTTGCTCGCTCAATTCATGCTCGCCACAGCAGCACGGCTAATCATCTATTCAATGGCCGGCGACCAAGCTTCATCTGGGGCTCGAGCCATCTATATGAGCCGTTTTACAACTTTCACGGACCTCGGAATTGCTGCCGGACCGATTTTAGCATTCGGACTCTATGCGGCCTTCGGTTTTGCCATGGCAGCAGCAACGGCTGTTGGGGTTTTGATTCTGGTTGCAATTCTTCTGAGGCGAAACCCAGGCGGGATGGGCTCATCATGAAGGATTCGACTTTCGATATCGTTTTCCTGGGTCACTACACAAAGGACACCATTATCACCCCCTCCCAAACCAGAATCGCCGACGGCGGAGCATTTTTCTACGGTGCAAGTGTGACCACTCGGATGGGATTGCGGACTGCTGCCATTACCAGGTTGGCTGCGCAAGATTTCGGGATTGTGGAAGAACTGAAGAGCCTGGGCGTCGAGGTCGTAGCGATTCCGAGCAAGAACTCCACCTGTTTGTGTCTCGAATATCCCGAAGAGAATCCTGATCTCAGGACCATCTCGGTTGTCAGCCGGGCCGATCCGTTCCGCCCCGAGGATGTTATATCTACCGATTCCCGATGTTTCCTTGTCGGCCCCTCCATCAGAGGGGAGGTGCCTCGCGAAGTTCTGGAGGTGCTTTCGAAAAAGGATTCCACGGTTGGCCTGGACGTGCAACGCTTCTACCCCAAGAAGGTGGCTGGTCGCAGCGGGAGGGGAGACACATGCGTTGCTGCGTACATGGCCCGCCGTCTCATTGCACCTCCCCGCGAAGCAGCGGTATGGGCCGCTGCGGTGACGAGCTTGAAATTGGAATCCGAGGGACCTTTTAGGAGAAGCCTCGGCGACGTAGAGGCATTGATCGGCAGTTACTACTGAGAATTGAACCAATTATGCACGATTTTTCCATTGTGATACCTACCATTGCAGCTATCGGCCTTCTCTGCGAGTATGCGGCTCGTAAATTGCAGATTTCTATTATCCGGATGGCGGGACCGATCTTTCTGACCTTGTTTTTCGGCGTGATCCCGGGAGGAATGATCGTGCTGCTCGTGCTGGCCGACGAGACCACTGTCTTTCCTCATCTTGACTCTCTCTTGTAGCTGACGCTACTATGGGGCGCCTGGCTGCTTGAATCTTTGGCAGCAGAAAGGGAGGGCTTCATGAAGATAACTGAGATCACAACCACAATGCTCCATTATCCCCACACCAAGCCCATCCAGGATGCCACCATTCTTGCCCCGAAACCGGGTCAGGGCGGGCGTACGGGACTGTGGGTGCATATCGAGACCGATGAGGGGATCGCGGGCCTCGGTATAGGCCAGGGGCAGACGGCTGTACGAGAAGTCGTAGAGCGAGAACTGAAGGACCTGCTCATAGGAGAGAATCCGCTCCACATCGAAAAGCTCTGGAACGATATGTTCTGGAAAGTGCGCGGTTTCGGGCGCAAGGGTGTGGCTTTCTGCGCCATTTCTGCAGTAGACATCGGGCTTTGGGATCTCAAGGCCAAAGCGCTGGGAGTACCGCTTTACCTGCTGCTGGGCCCTTTCCGCGAGACGGTTCCCATGTACGGCTCGGGAGGTTGGACAAACTTCAGCGAAAAGGAGCTTGTCGCCGAGCAGCTGGGCTACGTGGAGCGCGGCTGGCCGCGGATCAAGATGAAGGTAGGAAAGGACTTCGGCACTGCGGAGCAGGAGGATCTCCGGCGCCTGGCCGCGGTCCGAAAGGCTGTGGGAGACCGCGTAGAAATCTACGTGGACGCCAATAACGGCTATTACGCCAAGCAAGCCATCCGCATGAGCCGTGCAATGGAGGAGTACGATGTCGGCTGGTTCGAGGAACCGGTTCTTGCGGACGACATCGAAGGCCTGGCGGCTGTAACCGCAGTCAGCAACATCCCCGTCGCAACCGGAGAGCACGAGTACACGAAGTTCGGGTTCAAGGAGCTCATTAGCCGGGGCGGCGCGGATATCGTTCAGCCGGACGTCGGGCGGGTCGGAGGTGTGACGGAGTGGATGAAAGTGGCGCACCTGGCCCACGCCTTCAATCTTCCGGTTGCGCCCCATGCGGTTCAACTCGTACACCTGCACCTTGCCTGTGCAACACCCAACCTGAAAGTCGTGGAGTACCTGGGTGTTGTGGAAGAGGGGGACAAGGTCTTCTACAGGGAGTTCCCCCTTCCCGATGCGCAGGGCAACTGGACACCCTTCAAGGACAAGCCCGGACTCGGTCTTGAGCTGGATCCTGCGGCAGTCAAGAAATACAGGATCTAATCGGCCTGCCGGACCACTTTTAGGTCGCAAAGAACTCATTGACGGCGCGTGAGCCCGCTTGAATCCATTGCAAACGTTTGCTATATTTGACCTGCGAGTTGCGTGACAGATGGAAGCTACGATCAAGGATGTAGCCCAGCTTGCCGGAGTCTCCTACACGACTGTTTCGAGGGCTCTCAATGACAAGCGGGGAGTGAATCGAAAGACAAAGCTCAAGGTGCTCGAGGCCGCCGCAAAGCTCAAGTACCGCCCCAACGCCCTGGCCAGAGGACTGGTAAACAAACGAAGCGATTCGATCGGTCTCGTGATTCCCGATATTACGAATCCCTTTTTCCCGAAGGTAGCCCGGGGCATTGAGGATGGCGCCAATGAGGCAGGCTACAGCACGATTTTCTGCAATACCAATTGGGAGCATTCCAAGGAAAAGCGATACATCGATCTCCTGGTGGAGAAGAGGGTGGATGGCATTATTCTGGCTCCCATTTCTCCGGCGGTCACATTTTTCCCGAAAAGCCTTCGGAGCCGGGTGCCTATCGTCTATGTGGACAAGGTTCCGCAGGATAGTATCGGCAGCTTCGTGATGATCGACAATGTGCGTGGCGGTTACCTGGCAACCAAACACCTCATCGACTCGGGGTACAGGGATATCGGCTTTATCGGAGCCCCCAATGATTCCTCCACTATTGACGAGCGACTCAAGGGATACAGGATCGCTCTCGAGGAGCACGGAGTTAAGCTCAACGAGGGGCATATCCGATTTGGAGACTACAGGAGAGAGACAGGATTCAACATCATCAGGAAGATGATCCGGGAGAAGAGTTATCCCCGGGCCATATTTGCAGAGAACGATCTGCTGGCACTGGGCGCCCTGCAGGGGGCCAAGGAAGAGGGACTCTCGGTGCCGGAGGATCTCGCCATTGTCGGATTCGATGACATACCGATGGCCTCCTTTCCCGAGGTTTCTCTGACAACGGTCTGTCAGCCGAAATACCGGATGGGTAGGCTGGCCGTGGAGATTCTGCTCGAGGCTATTGAGGGCGGAGAAGAGTTTGCTCCGAGAAGGGTGGTTCTGGAGCCGGAGCTGATCATTCGCAAGACCAGCTAGCCCCTTGGGAGGGCTTTCTTTCAGGCAATATGTTGCAAACGTTTGCATTAATTAAAAGAGAATGATATAAGATCGTTTGCTGAAGATTGAGGAGGAAACACGATGAGTGAGACCAATGTAAACACCGAGCAGCAGCAGGCTGTCCGGCTCTATGCGGATTGGGACCCCAAGCCCGAATTCGAGCTTGGTCCCAAGGATATCGACCGAAAACAGACCTATCTCGGCAGTCTGGTCTGGCGCAATCCGAAGTTGAAGATCGAGCCTGTCAGTGTACCAAAACCGGGTCCGGGGGAGGTTCTTCTTCAGGTGAGGGCCTGCGGGATCTGCGGAAGCGACGTTCATATGGCTCAGGCCGACGATAAAGGATACATCTGGTATCCGGGCCTGACGGGATTTCCCTGCACGTTGGGTCATGAGCTTTCCGGGGTAATTGTGGACGCCGGTCCAGGCGCCCTGGACAAGACTACGAATAAACCGTTCAAAGGTGGAGAGTGGGTCTGCGCCGAGGAGATGCTCTGGTGCGGCTCGTGCAAGCCCTGCGCGGATGGATTGCCCAACCACTGCGAGCGCCTGGATGAGGTGGGTTTCAATGTGGACGGGGCCTTTACGAAGTACCTGGTGTTGCCGACCAAGGTTATTTGGAGCCTGGATCCCCTGCGAGAGCGGTACAGCGACGAAGAGGTCTTCAAACTCGGAAGCATGGTCGAACCCACGAGCGTTGCCTACAACGCGGTGATCGAAAGGGGAGGGGGCATAAGGCCCGGGGACAGCGTCGTGATCTGCGGAGGCGGACCGATCGGAATGGGTGCGGTCGCGGTTATGGGAAACCAGGGAGCAGCCCATGTAATTCTCTCCGAACCCGAAGAATCGCGGGCCGAGATCGGGAGGAAGCTGGGAGCTACCCATGTGATCAACCCGCTAAAGGAGAGCTTATCCGAGGCGGTATTGGAAATTACCAAGGGGATGGGCGCCTCGATCTATCTCGAGGCCACGGGTCTTCCTACTGTGGTCTATCCGGAGATCGAAAAGACCATATGGAAGGGGCGAACCCTGAATGCCACGGTAGTTGTCGTGGCAAGGGCTGAGGCTAAAATTCCGGTGACCGGTGAGGTTCTTCAGGTCCGAAGGGCTCGCATAGTTGGGTCCCAAGGTCACTCGGGCCATGGAACCTTCCCGCGAGTGATTCAGGCGGTAGCGGCAGGAATGAACATGCTTCCCATGATGACCAAGACGATTGATCTCGATCAGGTTCCAAAACACATCGAGCTGCTTCGAACCGACAAGAAGGAGTGCAAGATCACCTATATCGCCAGCTAGACTCGAGAGTGAAAATCAGAGGAGGAGTAAATATGGATTCCCATTGGATCACAACAGAGCACCCTGCCATCGTCTTCGAGGACAACACGGTGGGGCGATTGAAGAAAGAAGTCTGGGACGCTTCCGAAGAGCAGATAGACGCCATTCTTAAAGGTTACGAGATCCCCTCACCCTCGGAACTGGGCAAGGCCGGAACCTACATCCAGAATACGCCGCGGGTTAGATGCATCGAAAAGAGGAAGAAGAACGATATCGTTTTCCTGCCCATCGGATGCACTGAGAACCACGGGATTCACGCCAACAGCGGTCTGGACACCTTCATGGTGACCCAGATCCTAGAGGGTCTCAGACGATACACGGCCAGGCAGGGAAGGGAGGTCAACTTGGCCTTTCCACCCCTCAACTACGGCGGCCATCCCTACCATCACATGGGAATGCCGGGCACAGTCATCATGCCCAAGGAAGTCGTCGAGGAGACGCTTATCTACACTATGCTGGGGCTCTGGAATGACGGCTACCGCAAAATCATCATGATCAACAACCACGGTCATCTCTGGATGCTGGAATCCTCGATCCACGAGTTCATGAAGCGCTTTCAGCTGCCCGGGATCTTTCAGGTCATGGACTGGCACCGCGCTATCCGGGAATTTTTCTTTCCTGTCGACCGGCCAGACAGTCTGGAGACCAACTTCATCCACGCCGATGAGAGTGAGACCTCGGTGGGTCTGCTTCTCTTTCCGGATATGGTGGACATGAGCGTGGTCGTGGACTCCGAGGGTGAGAGCTACCTGCCGGACGGGCACTTCGACACCTCGGTGGATCCATACCGCAGGCCCCACAGATGGTCCGAGGGAGAGGGTCATTTCGCCATCGAGCGGCATGGAACGCCGGAGGGGGTTGTCGGGAAACCGAGCCTCTCCACGGCGAGAAAGGCGAAACGCCCCATTGCCGCAATCCTCAAATACCTGACCTTGGTGGTTGATCACATCCTGGAGGCTTTTCCGGCTGGAACCGTGCCCCCCGTGGAGAAGGTAACGCTGCGAACGGCCAAAGAGATGGAGCCATTCCTCAAGGAGCCTGGAAGCGATGGTTGGAAGAGCGTCTATGAGCTTCCCCATATCGGACCATTCCATAAGATATAGGGAAGCCTTCCGAGGCGAGTTATAAGGTACCCTTTCACAATTATTTCGAAATGTTTTGAGAGGAGCGGGGAGATGGCAAC
>CAZLRN010000045.1:0-7072 GCA_964561715.1 uncultured Spirochaetales bacterium | reverse complement strand
GGTACCCTTTCACAATTATTTCGAAATGTTTTGAGAGGAGCGGGGAGATGGCAACAAAGTCGCAAACACTAATCAATATCGGGGTCATCGGAGCAGGCAGGATCGGCCGACTGCATGCGGCTAATCTGGTGGGCCGGATCCCGGAAGCAAATGTGCTGGCGGTTGCGGATGTGAGGCTGGAGGCTGCAGAGCAATGCGCAGCCGAGCTTGGGATCGGAGAGGCTGTACAGGATCACAGAGCCATAATCGAGAACAAAGAAATAGAAGCCGTGGTCGTCTGCTCCAGCACGAATACACACTCCCAGATGATCGAAGAGGCTGCCCGGGCCGGAAAGCACATCTTTTGCGAGAAACCCATCGATTTTGACTTGGGGCGTATCGACAGGGCCCTTGGAGCTGTTGAAAAGGCTGCGGTCAAGCTTCAAATCGGCTTCAACCGAAGGTTTGATCCTAACTTCAGCCGGATCAGGGAGGTGATCCAACAGGGTAAGATTGGCGATCTTCACCTGCTGCGGATCACCAGCAGAGATCCTGAGCCGCCGCCGCTGGAGTACGTAAAGGTCTCGGGCGGGATCTTTCTGGATATGACTATTCACGACTTCGACATGGCGCGTTATTTGACGGGCAGCGAGGTCGTGGAGGTCTACACCGCGGCGGGCGTTATGGTGGATCCGGCGATTGGTGAGGCCGGGGATGTGGATACGGCTGTTATCACTCTCAAGTTCGAAAACGGCGTGCTCGGTACCATAGACAACAGCCGAAAGGCCGCTTACGGTTACGATCAGAGGGTCGAGGCCTTTGGATCCGCTGGCATGGTGGATGTCTCGAACAACAGGCCGACCACAGCCAAGCTCAGCACCTCAAAAGCCGTGCAGGAGGATCTTCCCCTCTTTTTCTTCATTGAGCGCTACACCGAATCCTACATTCTAGAGCTCAAAGAGTTCATCAGGTGCATCATCGAGGACGGGGATCCCCCTGTAAAGGGTGTTGACGGTCGTGTGCCCGTTGTAATGGGAAAGGCCGCAAAGCTCTCTTTCGACGAGAACAGACCGGTAAGACTCACTGAGATAGAACGATGAGTGCTGATCCTGCGAGGAATGCGAATCCCGCCGGGAGTTTCAGGAGCTGCGACATTCTTATACTCGGCCATGTCTCCAGGGACATCCTGGTCTATCGTGGAGAGGAGGAGTACGCGACAGGGGGGGCGGTCTTTTACGCTTCCTTCTCAGCCTCCCGTTCAGGAGCCTCAGTTCTTGCTGTTACCAAGGCTTCGGCTGTGGACCGGGCATTACTGGGTCCCCTTTTGAAGGAGGACCTCGATGTATTGCTCCTGGAATCACCAGAGACGACTTCCATTCGGAATGTCTATCTGAGTGAAGACCGGGAGCGTAGAGAGGTTTCTCTGCTCTCCACAGCTTCGCCTTTCAGCCTGCAGGAGCTTCCCGACGTATCGGCGCGGATCATCTATTTTGCAGGATTGCTGCGTGGTGAGTTACCCGAGGAGCTCATCGCGCCTCTCTCTCAGAGAGCAGCTTTCTCCGGGAAAGCAGCTTTCTCCGGGAAAGCAGCTTTCTCTGGGGAAGCAGCCTTCTCCGGGAAATCCGAGATCGCGTTGGATGCCCAGGGTATCCTGCGCAGACAGAAGGGAGCGGAGTTGGTCTTCGATGACTGGGAGGAAAAGCGACGTTATCTTCGCCTGATTACCTACCTCAAGACCGACGCCGCCGAAGCGGAAATCTTAACGGGAGAGGCGGATAGAGAGAAAGCAGCCGCCGTCTTGTGTCAGTGGGGTACCCGCGAGGTGATGGTCACCCACCACACCGAGGTGCTCGTGGCCACCGGGGACCGGTTCTACCGGGCCGCCTTTACGCCAGAGAATCTTTCCGGAAGAACCGGGCGGGGGGATACGTGCTTCTCCGCCTATCTGGCCTGGCGTCTGAATCATGGAATTCAGGAATCCGTTGACTACTCGGCGGCTCTAACGAGCATCAAGATGGAGACTCCGGGTCCATTTCGAGGGAGCCGGGAAGAAGTTTTGGCAAGAATGAAAAGCAACGCCGACTAGCCGGCCGCTTCATCCCAGAGGGCTTTGATCCGATTGAGGGATTCTTCTGAATCCTCAAGCGGCGAATACTCGAATCCAACCGAGCCTGAGTAGCCTCTCTCCTTAAGCCGGCTCAACAGGGAGTTCCAATCCGCCGAGCCCGTGCCTGGTTCATGTCTTCCCGGAAAATCCGCAATGTGGACGTAACCGATGAGATTGACATGTTCGTCGATGAGGGCTTCAAGATTTTCTCCCATAACTCCCAGGTGATACAGGTCGGCAAGAACCTTAAGGCGGGGATTATTGATCTCTCTAATCACAGCTGCAGCGGTGGCCATGTCTACAAGGTAGTAACCGGGATGATCTACCTTGGTATTCAGCGGTTCCAATACGAGGTTGATTTCATCCGGCACGGCTTCCAGAGCTCTCCCGAGCCCCTCGAGGAGGTTGGCGTACTTCTCGCTAGAGGGAACATGATCGTATATCTCCGTCACCCGTCCTCCTTCGCCCAACTCATTGGAGAGAAGCATCAGGGTGGGACAGTCCAGCTCCCTGGCCACACCGACGGCGTCCTCTAAATCTTCGAGAAAGAGATCGTGTGTCTCCCGGGCGATCAGGCTTCCCCTCCGATGTCCGCTGAAGTTGGCGATTTGCATTCTCACCTCTCGGCAAGCCGAGCTGAGAGCAGGTATATCCTTATCCCGCCAACTCCAGAACTCCACCTTGCGAAATCCATGCTCGGCGATCCTCATTACCTTCCGGGCAGGATCTAGAGCAGGCGGATACTGATCTGTGAAGATCATCTCGAAACAGATAACAGATTCCATGCTAGTATTAGTAGAGCACATGGTACTTCATGTCAAATTGTCTATGAGTCGACTCGGGGCGCGACGAGCGCTAAAATAGCGTCATGAAAAATATGCCGTCCATACTGGATAGCCTGCCTCCAAAGGAGATTTTTCCGAAGGAGATGCCCCGCTACCCCAATCTCTGGTTTTACGTGGATTCGAGACTGGCCGTCAGGGCACGATACCTTCAGGCCCTTCGATTTCTGGTAATGACTCTGGAAGAGCGTCTCGAATTGAGGGACAGCTTTGTGAAGGGTGTAAGCAATCACAACGTTTATCACCTGCTTTCCCGCCCGGGGGAGGGCAGTGATTTTCAAGCGCGGATAGGTCCTATAGAATACTATGAGCCGGCCCACGATCCATCGCGCTCTCACTGGCACCAGCTCCACGCATGATTCTACGTTTCGTCTCTAATCGAAGCGGACTGCTTCAGGCAAAGCGCAGTCGCGTCGGCGGAAAAGCGGGAGTTCTTTCTCATTCCCGCCAGTGTGCACTTCGAGGTGGCTACGGAGGAGGAGATGCACCCCTATGCAGATGACTGTCCTCTCTGCGGAATAACGGGGCAGTATGATGTGCCTATCGATAGAGAGAGCCAGGACTACTGCGTCAAAATTCATGATCCCCTCGGATTGGAGCTACTGCTCCATGGCAGGATCCGTGGAAACCGAGTCTCTTGGGAGGAGGGCAGGGAAGTGATCTCGGTCTCGGATCTTGCAGATAGCCTGAATTGTCGCATAGAAGAGCACGATCTCAGAGGCGGCGAGCCTCGCCGGCTTGCCAGAGTCTACCTGTCTCCCAAATCTGAATAGCGGAGGGGAGATAGTGAAGAGCATAAGCCTTGAATAATCCACTGGAGGTTGTTATGGAGAAGAGGATTTTGTATTTTGACAAACCAGGAAAGCACAACACGGACGAGACATTTGAGCTGGTGCGAGAGCGGGCAAAAGAGCTTGATATCCGCCAGGTGGTCGTGGCTTCGACTCATGGATACACGGCAAAGAGAGCCAAGGCTGTTCTGAAGGAGCTGGATCTCGAGATCATAGCTGTGAGCATTTGCGCCGGGTTCGACGAGGAGGGCTGGACTATGAGTACCGAGGAGCGACGGGATCTCGAAAAGATAGGCGTTACGATTCTGACCTCGATGCATGCCCTTGGCGATGATGTTAATGACGCATTTGGCGGGGCTGCGCCCAACCGTGTGGTCCGGGAGACCCTCTATAGGTTTTCTCAGGGCATGAAAGTCGCCGTTGAGATCAGTCTTATGGCGGCCGATGCGGGCCTGATCGATATGTCTAAGGAAGTGATTGCCGTCGGTGGCAGGAATGAGGGCGCCGATACTGCAATAGTCATCAAACCCACATATACAAAAGACTTCAAGAGTATGGAGATTCGCGAGATTCTTGCAAAGCCGCGTAGCCGGTAAGCGAAAGTGTCTACGTCAAGAAGATGGCAGCCTGCGAAGGGCTTGCATATGCTGCATGCTGCCTGCTATGCTTGATACTCTGGAGCAGAGCGTGTGAATTCCCGCGAAAGACTGCTGATCGGCCTCGATGGAGGAGAGCCCGACCACGTGCCCTGCGCATTAGGTTTCTACCGCGTCGACGCAGGCGGCTTTGCTATGCACAAAAAGCTTCGGCAAAGAGTGGTGGATGTGGAATTCGTGCGCTTCCCCGTATCTCCTGTCCAAAAGAAACTGAGAAGAACTACCAACCCCTATTCGCCGGATACGCGTCTGGGAAACGCCTATCAAATTGCGACTTACGAGCAGTGGAACTACAGTCCGCACAATCCTCGAAGGAGAAATCCGCTGTCCCTCGCCGTTTCCTTGAAAGAGCTAAAGAGTTACCCCTTCCCTGTCCCGGATCAGAAAGGGGTGCATCGTCTCAGACTTCTGAAGAAGCAGGTGGAAAAAGCTCACAGGAGAGGCTTGGCCTGCGCCGGCAATCTTCCGCATCTGGGCGGAGAGCTATTTGAATCCGCCTGGAGGTTGCGCGGGCTCGAGAATTTTCTCATGGATCTGATCGAGCGTGCCGAGTGGGCCGACTACCTCCTCGATCGGCTGACGGATTTTGCAATAGCCAACGCTGAAACCTTAGCCCAAGCAGGGGTGGATGTGGTGGCGATGGATGACGATGTAGGCATGCCGGGAACGATGATGATCAGCCCTGATATGTGGCGGCGGTTCTTTAAGCCACGCCTCTCCAAGATTATTCGTGCAGCCCGCAGCATCAAGCCTGATCTCAGAATCCTGTTTCACAGCGACGGGTACTACACGCCGATTATCCGGGACTTAGTGGAGATCGGAGTCAATGCCATCAATCCTCTTCAACCCGAGCATATGGACGCCGTTTCGATTCGCCGGGAATTCGGCAGCACTCTGTCTCTGTGGGGAACGATTGGCAGACAGACAACATTCAGTTTTGGCACCCCCGAGGGAATCCGAGAAGAGGTGAGAGAGAGGATCGCTTCGCTCGGACGATGCGGACTGGTGTTATCTCCTGCCTATGATGTTGACGGGGCGGATGTGCGCAAGGAAAACGTTGCTGCCTTTCTATCGGCCGTCGAAGCCTTTGGATAATTCACAAATCGATACGTTCGGTTTCTCATCTTTGCCCTGGATGGACCGATATAGTCTATCTGTCTTGCAAATTTGACTGCCCGCTGGATTTGCCATCATAATAACGCCTATCAGCATATCTGCGAATGACAACAGAAATTAAGAGAGGCCTGGAATGAAGATCGAAAGCATCGAAACATTTTCTACTAAACAGGTCTGCATCGTGCGGGTGCGCACGGAGGACGGCCTAGAAGGTTATGGCCAGACAGCGCCCTTCAACGCAGACATCACGGCTGCAGTGATGCACCGCCAGGTGGCGCCTCGCACACTGGGTAGAGATTCCAATGATTTTGGAGCCTTGATCAACCAGTGCATTGTCTCGGAGTACAAGTTTACCGGTTCCTATGTCTGCCGGGCGGCTGCCGGGCTGGACACCGCCCTGTGGGACCTTCGAGGAAAACGGGAGGGCAAGAGCGTATGTGAGCTCCTCGGCGGCAAGCCGAAGCGTATCAATGTCTACGGGTCAAGCATGAGACGCGATATATCTCCGTCCGATGAGGCCGACCGCCTGAAGGGGTTGAAGGAAGCATACGGCTACCGTGCCTTCAAGCTTCATATCGCTACGCCTGTGGGCAACGATCGAGACGTTTATCCTGGCCGAACCGAGGAAATCATCCCTCTCGTGCGCAAGGCAATCGGAGATGATTGTGAGCTCTATGTGGATCCGAACGGCAACTACACCCCCGAGCGGGCTATCGAGCTGGGTAGAGGCATCTTTGCCGACTATAACATCGCCTTTTTCGAGGAACCCTGTCCCTTTTGGGAGATAGAACAAACTGCGGAGGTCGCGAAAGCTGTAGAGATGCCGGTCGCCGGAGGCGAACAGGATTACTCTATGGCACAGTGGCGGCGCATAATCGATATCGGTGCGATTACCATCGCCCAGCCCGACATATGCTACATTGGCGGATTGAGCCGTGCGTTGGAGGTTGCTTCCATGACTGAAAAGGCTGGAATCAGGTGCACTCCCCATACGGCAAACCGATCCATGATTACGGTTTTCGGGCTCCATACGTTGGGCGTGATTCCAAACGCGACGGAGTATCTCGAATACAGCATCGAGAATACTCCGTGGACGGATGAGCTCTTCGAGGAGTCTTTCGAAGTCAAAGATGGCTCCGTAGCCGTTCCGTCGAGTCCTGGTTGGGGCGTCACGATCAATAGTGAGTGGCTCGACAGGGCTGACTACAGTAAAAGCGAGGCAGATAGCTAAGAAGTAATCGGATGGTAAGAAGCTATGACTAGCCTTCCTGATCAGGAAGTAGATGAAGGCTTCTTTCCTTGAAACGGAGGCTTACTTGTTCGCCACGGGGGAAAGCCCTGTGTTCCTGGGGGTTGGCCACCTTAACAGTGAATAGCTCCCCTTGTATCTCGACCTCATAGACCATCTGAGAGCCGAGGTAGATCAGCTCGCGTACGACTCCAGTCAGAGCAGAGACATCTTTCGTTTCGAGCTCGACGGATTCGGGCCTGGCCACAAGGAGCACCTCGTCCCCTTCCGAGAAAACCGCCTTGCTCTGCAGAACCCTGATCCTGTGGCCCAGTATTTCGACCGAATACTCA
>CAZLRN010000044.1:0-16477 GCA_964561715.1 uncultured Spirochaetales bacterium | reverse complement strand
TCCTCGTACTCTTCAATAGCCCTTTCCCAGTCCTCTCTGTCCTCGTATACCTGCCCGAGCACCTTATGCGGTAGCCAAAGCTCGGGATCTTTCTCAATCGCCTTTTTGGAGTTCTCCATGGCTGCTTCGACGTTGGAAGGATTGGAAGGATCTTCGAGATAGTACGACTCTCCTATCAGAGCATAGGCAAGCGCAGAATCGGGATCCAATTTCAGCGCTCCGTTGTATTTCTCCCGAGCACCCCTGTAATCTTTCCTCCGCATACGCTCTTCGCCTTCGGCCAGGAGCTTTTGCACACGATCCTTCTTCTCCCTTTCTGCTTTGCTGGCAGCGGCTGCAGGATCCTCTCTCTTTGTTGCAGTAACAACGGAAATCCTAGTAGAAGGCTCCTCTTCTATTGTTGCTGCCTCTGTTCCTTCTTCCGTCTTCTCCGCTTTGACTACCTTTGCAGGTTCCTCCTCACCCTTACCCTCGACCTTTCTCTTGGCGTCCAGTACTTTGTCCTGAAGATCGAGCGCTTCTCTGTCATCCGGATTTTCTAGTAGCAGTTTGTCGAGAAGATCGAGGGCGCGATCGTATTCCCCCTTCTCCAAATAGCGCTCAGCTAACCTGAGCGCATTCTCACGCTCAGTGAGACGCGGCTCGCCCTTTCCAAATAATCTCGCTCCAAAACCAAGGAGAAGAGAACCGATAAGAATAAGCAAAAGCGCCGCCACCGCAGCAGCGATCAGCACGCGTCTATCCATAGCCTCGCTACTCTGCTATATCTATCTCTTTTTCGGTTTCGACAAGAATCTCTTCCGAGCCAGCAGAGAGGTTCTGTGCATCTTCAGAGGCGTTCTTCAGAGCGTTGAGCACTTCGTCCATCAGCGCTTTTTCTTTGGCAAGTCGATCCTTCTCTTTTTTATCCCTCTCCTCGAGAAAAGCCCTGAGAAGCGCTATCATTTTCTCAACTTGGCTGCGTTGAGATGAGCTAGGCTTCAGCTTGAGATAGACAACGTAATCGCTCAAAGCACCTTGGTAGTTCTTCAGATTTAGCCTGGCGTTAGCTCTGTTGAGATAGGGCTCGGCAAAACGATCTCTCTGTGCAATAGACTTTGTGTACATCTCTTCGGCTAACTTGTTATTTCCATCTCTAGACAGATTGTTGCCGATGTTATAATACAACAGATGCCTGAGCGAGCCGACGAGTTCCACACCTCGCTGCAGAATGCTGATCGATTTATCAGACTGGCCCATCTGTTCGTAGATTATGCCCAGATAGAGGTAGATCTTTTCGTTGTTCGGATCGGCGTTCAGAGCTTCCTCCAAAAGCGGGAGGGCGGCGTGGAGATTGTTTTCCATGAAGAGCTGTTCTCCCTCCTGTAGCGGAGAGAGAGCAGAGACTGCCATTAGCGGCAATTGAAGCGCGAGGATTATCAAAAGCTTTTTCACATCACCCTCATCCTTACTATATACCTTTTATACGAAAGCATCTATTTGACAGCCGGTAAGAAAAAAATTAGTTTTATTAATTAGCCAGGAGTATCGCAGAGTATGCCCCTCATTGTTCTGTCCATTTCTATAGTCGGATTTGCGCTCATCATCTTGATCTATTTCCTAGTGAGAAAATACGTAGTACCGAAGCGTATCGAATCCGTTTACGACTTTTTGAGGCAGGAACGATACGCTCAGGCAATCCGGGGAGCGAAAGCCCTGATTGCGAAAGACCAGAGAAATGTCGATGCTCATTACCTTCTGGGCAAGGCGTATCTAAGCGATGGCAGGCCGGAACTTGCCGTCGTCGAGTTTAAAACGATCAATCAAATCGGAAGATACGGTGATTTCTGTGAGGAGCATATCTTTCACAAAGAGGCGGGGGAGCTATTCAAATCACAAAAGCATATCGTCGAAGCCCTAAAGGAGTATCTGCTGCTCATCCAATCGCACCCCGACGTTGCGGATTTCTACTATGAGGTGGGAGATCTTCTCCAGCGCCGTGGCAACTCCGACAAATCCTTTGGATACTACAAAAAGGCCGTCAAGATCGATCCTGAGCATTCCAAATCCCACTGTAAACTCGGGCTGCTCTTCTATAGAGTAAAGAGATCAGCAGAGGCGAAATTAGAGCTCGCGAAAGCTGTGAAATACGATTCGGAAAATTACGAAGCTCAGTACTACCTGGGCAAATTGCTGAGAGATAATCAGGATTTCATCGAAGCTCTGAAGCACTTCGAGATAGCCCAGAGGTCTGCGGATCTGAAGGTTAAAACCCTCATCGAGAGGGGGGGCTGCTACTTAAGTTTGAACAATTACCAGAGAGCCATCTCCGAGCTCTCCCGGGCTGTCCGTCTCTCATCAGACGACTCCAGCCTGGAGCATCTCTATGGCCGATATTTCCTGGGATTGGCTTACGAAAAGAATCGTGACCTTGAGGAAGCGATCGAGGAATGGGAGAAAGTATACGCCATCAAACCTACGTTTCAGGATGTCGCCGAAAAGCTCAGTCACTATCAGGACATACGCCTGGACGATCACGTCAAGGATTATCTGACCTCCAATCAGGCAACTTTCCATCGTATCGCCCAATCGGTCGTGCAGGCCATGCAACTGGAGGTGAGGGAGACGACGAACATCCAGAATGGTTGCCAAATTGTGGCTGCCGAAGCAGAATCGAACTGGCGCAACGTCAGGAAGATGCCGCGTCTTATCTGGTTTCTCAGGGTGCCGGAGCTGGTGAACGAAATTGTAGTGAGAAGATTGCTAGAGGAGATGAAGAAGATGAGAATACCCCGGGGAGTTATTTTCACGAGCTCGAGTTTTTCCCGCCGGGCTATGGATTTTGCAGAATCTCGTCCCGTCGACCTCTACAGAAAGGCAAAGCTTCAAGAGTTTCTCAAGAAGGCAAACTGGTAGGGCTAGAATGAAATTCCTGTGTGTGGCTGATCATATCGATCCTTTGGTGTACAGCCCGAATATAAAAGAGCGCTTCAAAGATGTCGACATTGTGATCGGCGCCGGTGACCTTCCGCTACGATACTACGATTTTATCGTCAGCAACCTCAACAAGCCGCTTCTCTTTGTTTTTGGTAACCACCACTTGAAAAATCTGCACCAGTTCAAAAGGAATGTTAATTCACCTATCGATAGAATGTATCAGGATATGCCCATAGGCGGGGGCATCTATATCAATCAGAAGATTAAAAAAATCGGTGACCTCATTGTGGCTGGATTGGGGGGATCACGCTTGTACAATGGTGATGATAACCAGTTCTCAGAACTCAGTATGTATCTGAAAATCATCACCCTCATTCCCCGTCTGATTTGGAACAGAATCGTTCACGGTCGCTACCTTGACGTGCTTATTGCCCACGCCGCACCCCTCGGAATTGGAGATGGAGAAGATCCGTGTCACAGAGGATTCAATGCCTTTCTGTGGTTTATGCGTCGATTCAAACCCCGCTTTCTGTTGCACGGACACATCCACCTTTATGACAACAACGCCAAGAGAGCACATCACTACTATGGGACAACGGTTATAAACGTTTACAACCACTACATCCTGGAAATAGAGCAATCAAATCATCGCGGCAAGATCAAGGAGAGTATGGGCCTGCAATAATGCCCATGTCATGCTCCCTGTCATAGGCGTAGAGATAGTAGACAAAATCATAGGAGAGATCCTTTATTGTCGAGAATAGCTCTTCCAAGGAGATGCCTTCGTCTCGATAGAGGAAACTACTTTTGAATAGCTCCTCTCTTTCGTATACCAAGATTTCAGTCTCTTTATAGTCACCGGTCACAAATATCCTACCGTCACGGACCTCAGAATCGGGAAATGAGATACTCTGCGTGATTATGTCTCGCTTTTTAATAAAGATCCGCTCTTCTGCTTTCTCTCCGCTGAGGTCCTTCAGCAGAATCCGATACCTTCCTGAAGGGAGGTCCGAATTGTTCGGCATGCAGATGGAGTTGCTTCCAATCCACGTATCTCCGCCACGAGTTACCTTTTGCCATTCATCGCTTCTCAGCGACCAGTATAGCTCTTCGCTATCGTGAATGATGTAGATGATATCGAGATCTTCGTACCCATCCGGATCGCTCGGCAGGATGAAAAGACTGAGCTTTTGGGATACGATATCGCGCTCCCTGTCCTTGACAGCGTTGACCTGGAAATCGAGGTCCAACACCTCTGGGGGGCTACCGCTGCATCCGTATAGAGCGAGGGTTGCTATGATGAATACGAGATATCCTGGCAGAGGAAAACGGATGATCTCCATACCTCACGAATTGATGACCTCCTCGAGAGCCTCGACCAGCCGTTGATTCTGTTGAGGAAGGCCTACGGTAATCCTGATATGCCCTGGGAGATTGTAGTTGGCAGCGGGACGTGTAATCAGTCCCTGTTCGAGCAAACGATCACAAACCTCTCTGTCGTCCATTCCCGTATCGACGAGAATGAAATTAGTATGAGAGGGAACGTACGAGAGCCCCAGGCGCTCAAAGTTCCTGTAGAGGTACTCCTTCCCCGATTCGGTAACCTCCAGAGTCCGCCTGTAGAACTCCTCATCCCTCAAGGCGCCAATGGCCGCGGCTTGAGCGGGAACCGAGACGTCAAAGGGCGGCCTGACACGATAGAGGAGGCTGATCAGAGATTCCGCCCCAATGCCAAATCCCACACGGACGCCCGCGAGACCATAGATCTTGGAAAAGCTTCTAATGATAAAGAGATTATCACACCCCGTTCTGACCTGCTCGAGAACCCGAGGAAAGCGGTTGGGCTGAGCGAAATCAAAATAGACTTCGTCATGAACAACCAGCACATTTTCGGGAACACGCTTGAAAAATTTTTGAAACTCGACATCGTCGATCAAATCCCCTGTGGGATTGTTGGGATTGGCGATCCAGATGATCTTGGTGCGTTTCTGGATCTTTCTCAGGGAATCTTCCAAGTCGATGCTGTAGCCCTTCATTTTGGATGGAACAACCTTAGCCCCCATGATTTTTGCGATTGTCTCATACATCGGGAAGGTGATTTCGGGAATGATCACTTCGTCCCCTTTCTGCAGAAACACCATCCCCAAAGCATAAATTATTCCGTCAGCTCCGTTGCCAACGATGATATTCTCCTGGGGTATCTGAAGCCTTTTCGAAATCTCCAGAGTCAGGTCGGGACAAGATACTTCGGGATACTGAAAAGCGGAGTTCAGAGATTGCTTGATGGCCTCTATTGCTGCCGGGCACATGCCGAGAGGATTCTCATTAGAAGCCAGCTTTATTATATCCGAGGAGCCATGGGACCTGGCAACTTCCTGTATCGATTTCCCAGGGACATAGGGTTTGATGGCGAGGACGTTCCGATTGACCTTTTTATTAAAATCCATATCAGAATCCTAGGAAGTTTTTTCCTGAGAAACGGACTCCTTATTCGAACCTGTGAAGACCCATTGCTTGTCCTCAAAATCGGCGCGCCAACCTGTTGCCTTGCCGTTGGATTCACTGGTGAGGTAATGTTGCTTTTCCTTGCGACTAAAGCGCACGATCAAACGGTTGCCGTCAGGATCACGCTGTGGCGCATCGGCAATGTAATGATATTTTGCATCCAGCTCATCCCGATGCCTGGCCAGATTCTCGACCGTAGGGCTTTTGGTCTCCCTTGATTTAGGGAAGAGACTGGAAGCGAGGAAAAGCCCGGCAGCTCCATCGCGGAGAATGAAATGCCCGTCGGACTTTTCACATTTCAATTCCGGCATAGGCACGGGATCGATCTTGGGAGGTGCCGGCTCCCCATTTCGAAGCAACTTGCGGGTGTTGGTACAGTCCGGATACCTCGTGCATCGGAAAAACTTGCCAAACCGCCCCGTTTTTAACTCCATATCGGCGCTGCATTTGTCGCACTCTATCACGGGACCATCGTAGCCCTTTAGCTTGAATTTGCCGGTCTCCACTTCGAATCCGCCACAATCAGGATTGTTGCCACAAAAGTGAAGCTTTCGTTCCTCATCTATCAGAAAGCTGTCCATAGCCGTACCGCACACGGGGCATCGCCGCTTTGTTAGAAGCTCCCTCGCTTCGACCTCATCGTCGCCGACGGCTTCTGCTTCTTCGCCTCTTATAAGATTCATCGTGGTTTTACACCGCTCCTTGGGCGGCAAATCGTAACCGGAACAGCTGAGGAAGACGCCGGTTCTAGCGATTCGTATGGCCATTGCTCTACCGCAGGTTGGGCAGGAAATATCCGTAAGGGTTGGCTTATTCTTGACCATCGATTCGGTAGCTTTCTCGAGATCCCTCTTAAACCGAATATAAAACTGGTCCAGGGCCTCTTTCCAAACCAGCTCTCCTTTGGCTATACAGTCCAGTTGCTCTTCGAGGGACGCGGTGAAGTTGTAGTCCATGATTTCATCGAAATACTCAAGCAGCCTCTCGGTAACGATGTCTCCCATCTTTTCCGCAAAAAAGCGCCTTCCGTCCATTCTCGCATAGCCACGATCCTGGATTGTAGAAATTATCGTCGCATAGGTCGAGGGACGCCCTATGCCCCTCTTCTCGAGCTCCCTTACCAGACTGGCTTCATTATACCGAGGAGGAGGCTTGGTAAAATGCTGCGTCAGATCGAGCGATTCCAGATGAAGCACCTCATCCACCTTGAGCTCCGGCAGGCTAACCTCCTCCTCCCCACTATTCGTGGAGGGCATCACCTTCATCCACCCATCAAATCTCATGACTCGACCAGAAGCCTTGAGAAGGTAATCACCGGCTTCGATATGAATATTGGTGGAGTCATACTCGGCTTCGGTCATCTGGCAGGCTACGAATCGACGCCAGATCAGATCATACAAGCGCTTTTGGTCACTGTCCATATCATGAAGGTCATCGGATAAAACCTTGACATTGGACGGACGAATGGCCTCATGAGCCTCCTGGGCGGTCTGCTTGCTTTTGTAGATCCTCGAGCTCTCGGGAAGGTAGCGGGAACCATATTTTTCCTGAATGTATTCTCTGCACAAAGCTACGGCATCGCTGCTGAGATTTGTCGAATCGGTTCGCATATAAGTGATATGACCGGCTTCGTAAAGACGCTGAGCGATAACCATGGTTTTCTTGACGCCGAAACTCAACCGAACGCTGCTGGTCTGCTGCAGTGTAGAGGTGATGAATGGCGGAAGCGGGTTCTTTTTTGTTGGCTTGTCTTCTCGCTTGAGAACCCTATAGACCGCCCTGTCGAGATGGAGCTTGGCCTTCTGGGCCTCTTCCTGATTTTCGGGCCTGAATGCCTTATCCCTGTACTTAACCACTTTGGCTTTGAGCTTGCCACTATCAATCAGATTGGCGCAGATCTCCCAGTACTCCTCAGGAACAAAAGCGTGAATCTCTTTTTCCCTCTCAGTTACGAGGCGCACCGCTACGGACTGCACGCGACCGGCTGAAAGGTTGCGTGCTACTTTCTTCCACAGCAAGGGAGAGAGCATAAAGCCCACGACACGATCCAGGAAACGTCGTGCCTGCTGCGCTCGCACCCTATTCATATTGATTACACCGGGATGGGCGAAGGCCTCTTGAATCGCTGTCTTGGTAATTTCAGCAAAAGTCACCCGCTTGAACTTTTTTTTATCTCCATCGATTATCTCCTGGAGATGCCAGGCAATCGCTTCTCCCTCGCGATCCAAATCGGTGGCCAGATAGATGGAATCCACCTCACTTGCGGCCTCTCGGAGTTTTTTAATGATTTTATCTTTGTCCGGAAGTATCTCATAGTGGGCGGTCCAGCCGTTTTCCGGATCGATCCCCATTCGTCTTACAAGGGCTTCTTGAGCCTGCTTCTCTTTATCAACACCTTTCCTGGAATTTGACCCTGCCGAGGCTGCTCCCTTTGCAGTCTGCCTTCCCTTTCCACTTTTTGGCAGATCTCTGATATGCCCGACACTCGACAGTACTCGAAAACTACGACCGAGATATCTGTGGATCGTTCTGGCTTTAGCAGGGGATTCAACAATGACTAATGCTTTTTCCATCTTTCCCAAAAACCTCTACGTTACAGTGCGAATAAACGCATACTTCAACGCAAAAAGCGTAGAACACCCCGGGAGCGACAGTTTATTGTGCCCAAAAATAAGTACTCCATTTTGAAAAGTCAAGATGACGCCCCTCCCGCCGTCTCAGATTGGCCAAGCTTTATTAATTACGGCTCATTTTCTTTATATATAGAGAACATATCCAGTGATTTTCCTCGATTAGTCTCCCCTTAACATTATATCATGTCAATGCCTTTTTTCAGCCACCTCTTGCCATTCTGTTTCTCTGGGATTAGTGTAGGGACTCTATCCGAAATAGTGTGAGATATGCTTTGGAATCGAGATACTTCTTTGTCATCAATCCCAGAGCGGCGAATGGAAAGACCAGGGCGACCTGGAACCGTCTTCGGCGACTACTGCCACTGAATGCAGAGCACAGGCTTACAGAATCCAGTAGCCAAGGATCTCGAGTTACAGCAGAAGCGCTGGTCACTGGCTACGATACGATCGTGGCTGTCGGCGGCGATGGAACGGTCAACTCTGTTCTCAACGGATTCTATCGAGGGGGAAAAATGATCAATCCCCACGCCTCTCTGGCATATATGCCCAGTGGTACGGGCAAAGATCTCGCCCGCACCCTCGATCTGGCTCGCTTCACATCCGATGAGGCCTTGCGAAAGCTTTCTGCCTATCGAGTATCTGCCTTGGATCACGGATTAGCTCGTTTCAGAGGGCCCGACGGACAGAAAGCGTATCGCTACTTTGTGAACGAGGCAAGTGTGGGATTCTCCGCAGACACAGTAGCTGTTGTCAACCGCTCCTCTAAAGCCCTTGGGGGAAAGGCTTCCTTTTTTGCAGGGGTCTTTCGATCTCTTGCTAGACTTAAAAACCATTCTATCCAAGTCGAAGTAGATGGAAGCCTCTGGTTTGCAGGCGAAGCGTTCCTTGTCGCGATCGCAAATGGGCGTTATTTCGGAGGGAGCATGCAAATTGCGCCCCAGGCAAAGCCGGACGACGGGCTTTTCGATATCGTCCTGATTACGGCCCTGACACGGCGGGAGGTCTTGAGGCACATCGGCAAGATTTACAGCGGCAAGCACATCTCCCTCTCCCAGGTCAGATCAACGAGAGGCCGGAATGTCCGCATTATCTCCCACGAGCATGTGCCACTGGAACTGGATGGGGAACAACCTGGAACCCTCGAAGCGGAGTTTACTATGATCGGTGGGGGCATCAAATTTCTATTGCCTTAGCCTATCGTTGGCTGCACCCATAACCTAAACAATTTAACCTATTTTCTATATGCAGCCAACTACTTGCTCCGCAAGCTGCTTGCGGAACAAGCTTGTGGCAATTACTTCGCAAAATCTTGTTGAAAAAACAAGATTTTGCTCCATAATTGCCCAGTGAGCTCATTCGGAGGCATGGTGCAAATTGCTTCTCCAGCGCAATCAATGGCGACTACTCTCGTCTATCATGGCGGGGCTCTCGGCGATTTCATCACAACTCTGCCCGCTCTGAGGGCATGGAAAGCCAGCTTTCCGGCCCAAAGCATGGCCCTCTTATCCCGAGATTCGGCAAGACAAGCGGCTGAGCTTACCAACCTCTTCAACGAGTATTGGAATGTAGAAAGCAAGTCCTTTCTGCCGCTCTTCGCCGAGGGGATCTCCGTCGAGGGTGCCTTCTCCGACGTGGGATCCCCAGCCGCCCTGCCTCGTTTTGCCAGCCTCCAGACAGCAATCCTTTTCTCAAAACCCGGCTCAACGCTAGCCGATAAACTCCAGAGATGCGGCGTACTCCTAATCTTGTCTCAGCATCCCTTCCCTACTTCGCGAATGCATAAGTTCCACTACCATCTTGAGTTCTTAAAAAGGCATCTGGTTGATAATCCGCTAAAATGGCAGGAGCCTCAACAAACGCAACCCCTTCTCCAGCCACCAAGCAAGCCTCCGGACAATGAGCTGGGTACGATTTGGAAAGAAGTCGTGGGCTCGTGTGAGGGCATAAGCGCACAGCCCTCACGACGCGTCATTATCCATCCAGGAAGTGGCAGCGCCACAAAAAACTGGCCTCTAGAGCGATTTTTGCTTCTGGCAGAGAAACTCAGGCGCAATGGATGCTCCGTCCTCTGGATGGCAGGACCGGCAGAAGAGGGGCTCGAAATACCCGATTCATTCGCTCAAGTTCGAAATAGATCAATCGCGGATCTTGTTTATCTAGTGGGTCAATGTGATCTATACATCGGCAACGATTCCGGAATTTCGCATTGCGCCGCCGCCACGAATAGCTCGTGCATCCTGATCTATGGGCCCTCCGATCCTGTCGTATGGCGCCCCTACGGCACAGGAGTCAGAATTCTGCACAAGCCTTTTGACTGCTCACCTTGCCACAGAGTCCCCAACGATCCAATCAATGCGGCCAGGCCAAAAGAGTCAGACTGCGGTCGCAGGTGCCTATCCGCCATCACTGTGGATGAGGTATATCAGGCCTGTACCGAAGCATTCAATCTGTACAAAGGAGAATTCCTCCGCTAAGATTGTCAAATCTTTATGAACCGAGGTATCGTGAAATGGCTTCAGTACGACCGTCCTGGGACGATTATTTCTTAGAGATTGCCGAGTCTGTCTCTAGGAGAGCCACCTGTGACCGTGGTCGAAGCGGCTGCGTAATCGTCAAAGAGAAGCAGATCCTTGTAACGGGCTATGTCGGCTCTCCATCCGGCCTACCCCACTGCGATGATGTCGGGCATCTTCTCAAAAGTGTGACCCATGAGGACGGTACGGTTACACAACACTGCATGAGGACAGTTCATGCGGAGCAAAACGCCATTTGCCAAGCTGCGAAGGAGGGCATTTCGATAAAAGAGGCAACTCTCTACTGCCGCATGACGCCGTGTCGAACGTGCGCGATGTTGCTGATCAACTGCGGTATCCGAAGAGTCGTATGCGAGAAGAAGTATCACGCCGGCGCTGAATCAGAAGAGATGTTCAAAAAAGCCGGAGTTACCCTCGAGTATAAGCACGACGAGGTCCTTCAATACAAGAATCAGTAGTTTCGATCCCGCTGCTGCTCAACGAATGACGTTACTCTGGTAGTTTTTTTGCGCACTCAGTGCAGATGCTGTGGCTGAACTGTACATCGGTTTGCTCGCCTACAAAACGCTCCAGTTGGATCCAGTTTCCGTTTTTATCACGAACGTTTTTGCAGTAGGCGCACATATGTATGAGGGAGGGGAATTGGCGCTTTGAAGGATCTTCGATCTGCCAATCAAAAATTTCGTTTCGGTTTTTCTTTTCATTGACAATTTTGTAAAGAGCGATTTCTATCACCGCCCTAAGCTCCCGATCTTTGAAGGGCTTTATGATATAGCCCATCGGTTCGGTCATTTTTGCTCTCTCAATTATATCCTCTGACGCGTAGGCTGTGAGAAAAATGATCGGCAATTTGGCGCTTTCATTCAAAACAGTGGCTGCCTCGATCCCATCCATTTGCCCCTTGAGAAAGATATCCATGAGCACAAGATCGGGGAGAAGGTTTTGCACCTTGTCTATCGCGGCCTCCCCGGTGTCAAGAAGGGCACAAACGCTGTAGCCGAGATTCTCCAGTCTTTCCTTAATATCAGTGGCAATGATAAACTCGTCTTCGACAAGCATGATGCTTGGTTTATTCATTTGTATCGGACCTAATGGCTAAGCTCTATCAGATTTAGAAAGATGTCAAGAGCTATTGGTATGAAGCCGAAAGCATACTCCCATCCAGCTAGGCTCTTGCTGTTCCTGTCACTCATAATGACCATTCTTCCACTAAACTGCGCGATTCATGAAGGCTCCTTAAAATCACAAACAGAGAGGAAGAGCTCCCGCCAGCCTAGCTCAAACCCGGAGATCACCGAAGCTCCGCCTATACCCCTGACTCATCAAAGGCCTTATTCAAGGAGAGAGCCTCTATCGCCTCACTCGGATCTAGACCTTGCGCCTGATCATAAGCGCATAGCAGCAGCCGTGCTGGCAAGAATGAGCGTCGAACAGCGGATCGCCCAGAGGTTTATGACATGGATTCCAGGCACAAAGCCGACCCGCCAAACCATTTCGGTGGTCGAGAGGGGCAACCTAGGAGGCATACTGCTTAACTCATTCAATATCGAAAGCCGATCTCAGATAAGCGAGTTGATCGATGAAATGCAGGCCCTGGCTTTCAAGGCAAATCCTCCGATCGGCTTATTTATCGGGGTCGACCAGGAGGGCGGCCGCGTCAGTCGGTTTGTTTTAAGAGGAATAACTCGGTTCCCGGCCCCCTATTATCTGGGTGAGCACCGGGACGAAGAGCTGATGAGATCTGTCGCGTATATCATCGGAACAGAAATTCGTGCTCTGGGCTGCAATATGAACCTCGCTCCCGTATTGGATCTCTACGGCAGACCCGACAGATCCATCATAGGGGATCGATCGATGGGAAACGATCCGCAAATCGTAGGGCGATTGGGCCTGCAATATCTGCTTGGCGCCAAACGGGCCGGCGTTATTGCCGTGATCAAGCATTTTCCGGGTCAGGGCGTTACAACTGTCGACTCGCACAAAAAACTGCCCGTGGTGCCCGCCAAGGACCAGAAACTCGTAGAACTGGGAATCGAACCCTTTCGAGTCGCCATCGAAAACGGAGCCGAGGCGGTTATGACAGCTCATGTGTTATATGAGGGTTTGGACCCCCAATTCCCCTGCACGCTCTCTAGGCGAATCATCCAAGGCGTTCTCCGAGAGGAAATGGGGTTCGAAGGAATCGTTCTTTCGGATGCTATAGAGATGGGCGCCATCCGCAATAATTACGACATCCGAGAAATCATAAGACTCTGTATTAAGGCTGGGGTCGATCTCGTGCTGGTCAATGGCATCTTCTCCATTCAGGATCTCATAAACACGACTTTAGCTCTTCTCGAAGCTGGAGCGATCACCGTCGACGAAATCGACTCGGGGGCCGAGCGGATCTTGAGGATTAAGGCTAAATACGGCTTGCTCCACGGCTGAATCACTCGACGCTTTATTTCCTTCCGCAAAATAATTTGTAACCCAATCAGATTTGAACGATACTTATAATGTAAAAAAGCGCCACAAGATCTTGACTCAGGAGCATCATGTGAACGATCCCCATACGATACTTGTTGTGGACGATGAACCACGCGCCGCTGAAAGCCTCGCATCACTTTTGCGGGATCAAGGATGGGTGGCTCACACCGCGACTAGCGGCAAAGGGGCTGTGAACCTAATCGAGAGCGAAAGCTACGATTGCATTCTTCTCGACCTGGTTCTTCCTGAAGCCAGCGGCTTAGACATAATGGAGATAATTAAAGAAAAGCGACCTGATACCCCAGTGATTATCGTCACAGGGCACGCGTCGGTGGATTCAGCGGTCTCCTGCCTAAAGAACGGAGCGTATGACTATCTGAAAAAGCCGATCGATCACGAGGAACTGATTAAGCGAATTAAAAATGCCCTTGCATTGAAAAGCCTCCAAGAGGAACGAGAAGTCATTAACAGCAAGCTGCAAATATCGGAGGAACGCTATCAATTTCTCGTTCAAAACTCGCCGGACATAATCTTCACCCTCGACAGTGACGGGAAATTCAGCTTCATCAATGAGTCGGTTACCAACGTGCTGGGCTACACGCCCCAGCAGCTCATTGGTGAGTCCTATGCCAAGGTTATTCATCCCCAAGATCACGCAAAAGCCGAAAGCCTCTTTTCGAACGAAGTATCGAACGGCAGATCACTTGCGAGCATGGAAATTCGGCTCAATCCCAGATCCAAAAAGAAGCGGGGCCCTTTTCACACCGACAGCATCATAGCTGACATGAAAATCCGCAGGATCTATGACCGTTACAAGTCGAAGACGGAGGATCTCTTTCTTGGCACCTATGGTGTGGCCCAGGATATCACGGCGAGAAAGCAGGCCGAAGAAGAGCTCATGATTCAAAAGGCGCATTTTCAACAGCTCTTCGAAAACTCTCCGGAGGCCATTGTCATTCTTGACGAATCTGATCGCATTCTCAACACCAACCACGGTTTTGAGGAGCTCTTCGGGTATACAATCGAGGAGTGCCAATACCGCACCATCAATGATCTGATCGTACCCGAAGGCAAGGCTGAGGAGGCGAGGCGACTGTCTCAATCAGTCATCAAAAACGGAATCGCTCAACACAACGAAACAGTGAGAAAACGCAAGGATGGAATCGAGATCGATGTCGCGGTGCTCGGCTACCCATTCCACCTCCAGAACTCTAAAGTCGGCATTTATGCGATATACAGCGATATCACGGAGAGAAAAAAATCGGAAAAAACCATTCAGGAGACTCTCCACAAGCTGAGGAAGGCGATGGGGGGAATTATCCATGTTATGGTGTCGACCGTAGAAGCTCGAGATCCTTACACGGCGGGTCATCAGCAGAGAGTTGCCGAGTTAGCTCGCACCATCGCTTATGAAATGGGGATGTCCAAGGAACAAGTCGACGGTATCCGGATAGCCGGCTCCATTCACGACTTGGGCAAGATCAAGATACCGGCCGAGATACTTAGCAATCCCGGCCACATCACGGATGCGGAGTTCAGTCTCATAAAAACCCACCCCGAAGTGGCTTACAGTATTCTTCGCGAAATCGATTTCTCCCGACCTGTCGCTCAAATTGTTTATCAGCACCACGAAAAAATCAATGGCTCTGGCTACCCCCGAGGCTTGGATGCCGAAGAGATCCTTCCTGAGGCTAAGGTGTTGACAATAGCGGATGTGGTCGAGGCGATTGCATCTCACCGTCCCTACCGTCCAGCTCTGGGGATCAATGTTGCCTTGGATGAGATCAAGAGTAATCGTGGTGTGCTCTACGATCCAGAAGCGGTAGATGCCTGCATACGTGTTTTCGAGGAGAATAAGTTTAACCTCGTTTGAGTGATGACGCCTCCTTTCCTGTCCGACGAGGATGTGCAGCGACCTGCAATTCCGGCTCAATTTCTTGTTATTCTAACAAGTTTTTCTAGAATTGAGGTGAGCCGGAATTGCTACAAGCTTGCTCCGTAAGCAGCTTGCGGAGCAAGCAGTTGGCATGCGTGGAGAATTCATATGATAAGCTTTGGGTTGTGGGCGGGCCGCGTAGGTCGCAGCCAACGATATGTCGAAGGCACGTAATCGGTATCTCTTGCATTTAATCGCCGGAGCCGGTATTAATAGTTCGACGGACATGAACGATACACGCCTGCTTTTCAGTGAGCAAGATCTGCTATTCCTCATAAAAACCCTCATACCCGACTGCACCGATTATTCAAAAATGATGAAGGTTCTCAGGGACGATGAGGAGATTCTCGAGGCTATGCTCGCAGACGAAAAGCTCTGCAAGCTGATAATCGAAAATCCTGATTCAATTATCCGAGTATCACCTCATCTGTTTTTTACTGTTCTCCTCAACAGAGTGAAGAGGGATCTCAAAGCCAAAACGTTCACTGTAGAGAAGCAAGCTAATGTCCACCTGCCAGTTTTTGACAGCGAGGAAGTGTACAAGCTCGTCGATGAGATCAAGATGCGCAACTACCTGGCTGACATGCTTTCCTCATTCGTCAAGATCAACAGCTTCACCATACCGATTCGAGTTCGAAAGGGAGTGTGGCGCAAGTTCCGTTTCAGTGATTTCGATATCAACAGTCTCTTAAAGTACAGTCAGATGATCGAAGAGGATCAGCGGTACCATCCCTACAAACGTATCGCCGATATCTGCCTCTTCACTATTGGAATCTTCCCGGAATTCATGGGCATTGGACGAACAAGCCTGGGGGAGCAATTTAGAGGAATGGCCCAGCGAAGCAGAGAGGATTTTGCCAACTATGGTCGCTATTTTTACAAGGCCGCCTCGAAGCACAAGGTCGCCCAGATGCAGGAGATCGACCAATTGCTCATGACGCTTTCTGAGAATTTTATGCTTGCCGCCAAGCCTCTCAATTACATGGTTAAGCAGTATCTGGGCACGCTGACAGAGGAGTTATTCCTTCAGTAGAAACCGAGGCCCAGTGGGTAACTATCTCTTTGGGCGAGGATTCTCGGTCACACGGATTTTGAATCCCTTCTCGAGGTCTTCGAATATCTTTCTCGTAAGCCAATCCTTGTTTTTTTGATCCTTGGAGGGATTATTCTCCTCTTTTTTGTTGTTCTTCTCTTTCACTGTAGGCTCCCTGTTTGCGAATCTATAGTTCTCGTCAGTTTGAGTATCGAGCTCCAGGACCATAACATTCAGCCTAATTTCGAGATTCTAGCAATTTGATTGGACATCTCTACCGATTGGCCTATGATCACAATATTGACACACTACCCTAAAAAGGCTAGCAATAGAGATAAGTTTTCTATCAGTAAAGAATAAGGAGACCAAGGTTTTATGCATAGAATAGGCAAGGCGTTATTAGCCCGCATTTCTCACAAATCTTGAGCTTTGGTCAAGATGGAAGAATATCATA
>CAZLRN010000043.1:0-16536 GCA_964561715.1 uncultured Spirochaetales bacterium | reverse complement strand
TCGCTACGACCGCTTCAAAGCAGCGGTGTGGAGTCCGCCCACCCCGCGCGATGGCTTTTACAAAGCACCAAAGGTGCAAGTTTCTGAAGCCTCAATGGCAAAACTGAAATTCATGACCACCCGCAAACAGAAAGCTTCGAAACTTCAGAGAAGATAATGATAAGCTCAAAAATAATCAATAGCCCAACACATTTTTCCTTGAAATTAGTAACTACCCTACACGCCATCTCTTACTTTGCTCATCGTAATGAAGTTGGTCAAAAGGCACTTCTATGAATCTTCCGTCTTCACTGCTCAGTTTGACACTTCTCGAAAGGATATTGATCTCCAGGACTTTGCATTTCTCACCATTCATCTGAACCCTTGAGCCTTCGGATGGCAGGCTGTCTTTCACCTCCTTGTAGTAGCGGTACTCATAGGAGAGACAACAGAGCAGGCGACCACAGGGTCCGGATATCTTCAGAGAATTGAGCGAAAGATTCTGTTTTTTGGCCATTTTGATCGAAACCGGGTTGAGTTTATCGGTCAGGGCGTGACAGCAGTACCCTCTCCCGCAGACACCAATGCCTCCCAATACACGTGATTCATCCCTCACCCCGATCTGCCTGAGCTCGATTCGAGTTCTGAAAATCGAAACCAGGTTCTTCACGAGGTCTCTAAAATCGACCCTTGACTCGGCCGTGAAAAAAAACAGAATCTTGGGTTCCCCAAATAGATGATGGGCAGAAACCAATTTCATCTCAAGTCCATGCTCCAATATTTTCTGCCGGCATATATCAAAGGCCTTTTTGTCTTTTTCGTGGTCTTTCGCGGAACGTTCCGCTTCGTCAACACTCACCGGCCTCTCCATCTCGAGAACCTCATTTGTACCGATTTCCATCAGGTTGTTGATCTTGCCCAACACTCGCCCGAGGTCCTTTCCGTACCTGGTCGGCACGATGACATAGTCCCCTCTCTTCACACTCATCTCATCGGGACAAATGCAGAACTCCGTTGCACTGGAGTGAACGATTTTTACTTTGTAAATGGTTTTACCTTCCAGGTTGATTGCCTTAGCCATGCTTTCTGTCGCGATCTTGGCTTCGGAATCTTGTGCGCTCTGCTCGTCCTGTCTCTCCACCTTAGATGACCTCTTCTCTATCAAGAAATGATATCTACTATCAATCCGTTGATTTCTTCGATCCTTTCGAGGATGTTAAGTTGCTCCGATTGACCTCTGAGAATTGCCGCCACGAGCCGCTCCAGTTTTTCATCGATCACTCTGATAAGAGTAAAGCGCTTTTTTTTCAGTATGTTTGTACCTGAGGTCTTTTCATCAACATCCATCATAATGTGAATGACATAACGCAAAAAGGATTTTACCCTATTTTTGTATATCCTTATGTTTTCCAGGGAAACAGAATCTTTCAGCTTTTCACCGGCTTCATGAACTTCGTCGATGAGTGTCGAAAGATCTGAAGACTCTGCAATTTCCGTGAATGACTCGACCTGTTCGCTTTCGTCGGTTGAATGCAATCCAATAATCGATTCAAAGCTTCGGGCTGCCTGAACCTGCTTTTTGGCCGCTTTCTTCTTCTCAGATTTTTTGAAGGGGTATCCGCCGTCTACGGACTCAATTCTCGCCATTAGTACAGTCAGTTCTTAGAAGTGAGAGATTTCTGCTGATCATTCTCTGAGCTGCCTTCATCTTCTCCATTCTTTGATCGACCATTGGGTTCGTTGTGCTCCTCCCTCGAAGGCCCCTGGCGTGGATATGCTTGGGGAGAGGAGGTATCAGCGGCGGCTAAGCCCGATTCGGCGGTATGTGGGGGCGTTTTCTCGATGACACGAGGCGTCTCGAGGAAACGAGGTTTCTCGAGGGTTTGCGTAGCCGGTATCTGCTTTCCGACTGATCCTGTTTCGTGAATCTGCCGAGCAGTTTGAGCCGTTTCGCTCACAGGGGCCGTGATTTTGCAATTGCCGTTAAAGATGACACCTTCTTCGACAATCAATCGCGGCGTTTGAATATTCCCCAACAGCATGCCAGTAGAGAGTATAATGACCTTATCAGAGGTAAACACATTTCCTCTCACCATTCCACCGATAACCACGGAGTCGGCGTAGATATTGCACGCCGCCCTTCCGTTAAGTCCAACTATGATCTGGCCGCTCGTGCGAATGGTTCCGGTGAAGTCTCCGTCAATTCTCAGCAGCCCGTTGAGATCAAACTCCCCATTGAATCTTGTCCCCTCTCCGATAATGGAGTTCAACAGGGCGTTTGGAGATTGATGGTCACTAATTAGGGATTACTTGATTGTAGAGACCTTTTGAACCAAAGGGCTCCTGATATCCAAGAAGTGCATCGGATCGACAGCCTGGGTGCCCATCCGCACTTCGTAATGGAGATGAGGACCAGTCGACAGCCCGGAGTTGCCCAGGTACCCGATCGTCTGGCCCCTTACGACTTCCTCACCCATTTTCACGATCCCCTGCCTCAAGTGCCCGTAGACAGTGAAGAAGCCATACTTGTGTCTGAGGATGACGCCGTGTCCGAGTCCGTTGGGCTGAAAAAAGATGCTATGAACCTTTCCGTTCGCGGTTGCCAATATAGGAGTTCCGATTCCCCATGCAATGTCCACTCCATTGTGCAGTCTAAAGCCATGGGTAAAGGGATGCTCTTCGAGGCCAAAAACACCGGTGATATTGCCTTTTCCGCCGCTAACCGGCCAAAGGGTGGGAATATCGTAGAGCAGATCCTTTTGCGATTTTAAAAGCGTGGTCATCTCGGTGATTGGTTTCGTAGCGCTTTGGAGATACGCCTTTAAGCTTCGTAATTCACTGATCTCTTTTGTGGATCCCTCCTCCACCGATTCGATACTCAAAAACGAAGAAAGGTCTCCGCCCACTCCCTTTTGAAGATACTGTCTGGAATCTTCGGTTCCCATCACCTCCAGCATCTCCTCCATCTGGTGGCGGAATTCCTTCCAGACACGATCCACCTCGATGATCTCTTCTCTCAGGACATCCAGGTTGACTTCGGCGCTTTTCAGGCTGTCGGACATGTTGGTGAATCGTTTGTTCGTTGTGGTAAAATGAGTCGACAAACCGAAAAACGAGATAACTAGGACGACAATCAGACAGATCAGAAAAATAAGCGAAAAAACAGAGATGTGAAAGTTGAAAATCGGTTTCTCTGAGTGCGGGATAAACATGACAGTGAAACGCTGCCGTCCCTTACGTATCAGAAATCTGAAAAAGGAGATAGTTGAGGCAAGGATCAGACGTATCTTCTTTCCGAGATTATCTACGACTTCTTTTTCTAGTTGTTTGTAATTATTTGCTGGCGACACAGAATCCCCTCGTTCCCCTTATTTTTATAGCTCTAGCGAGCTTCAGCACGTAATCGAGCAATGGGCGTTTTTTTATATTGATACTATCAAGTCCCACTATAATTGTCAAATATTTTATTGACTTACCAGCAACCGCTGTAATATACTCTCACAGAGAGGTTATCTCTAAATTCCCACACAGGCAATTGGAGTACTATGCGCTTCTTCGACACACACGCTCACATTGGGCTCATCAATGAAGACCCTATCGAACAGCTTATTATCACCCAAGAAGCCATGCAGGAAGCAGTCGATAAAATTGTCAACATATCCAACAACCTGCGAGATTTTTTCCAGATCTATGAAAACCTCAAAACTGCAAATCACGTCCTTTTTAGTATCGGCGTTTCACCTTCAGAAGTTGCGCATCCCGGTGACGATTGGGAAATGCAAATTATCGAGGGCAGCAAGATGGATCGTGTCGTCGCCGTTGGGGAAATTGGACTGGATTATTACAGGAAGTTTGGTGACCGGGATTCACAGGTAGAGCTTTTTATCCGGCAACTCGAGATAGCGGAAAAGCTCAAAATGCCTGTGATTATCCACAACAGAGAAGCCGGTGCCGATGTTCTCGATATCCTCAAACAGGAGCTCCCAAGCCGTGGCGGGGTTCTGCACTGCTATTCCGAGGACCTCGCCTACGCAACCAAGGCGTTGGAACTCAATATCTATATTTCATTTGCCGGTAACGTCACTTATCGCAACGCCCGAAACCTCCACGAAACCGCAAAAAATATGCCGTTGGACAGAATGCTCATTGAAACTGAATCGCCCTTTATGGTTCCAGCGGCCTACCGTGGAAAGAGAAATAAACCCTCTTACATCTCGGAAACCGCGAAATTTATTGCCGAGCTCCGCGAAATTCCTCTCGAAGAGCTCTCCGAAATTCTCTTCGCAAACAGCATGAGATTTTTTGGTCTCGATGAGAAAAGCGCGTGACAACGCCAGGTCTCTTCTAAAAAGGCTATTTCTCTCAGATTTCACTGTTGACGGCAACATTTTTCTCGCTCCCATGGCCGGATGGACCGATGCCGCTTTTCGAAGAATATGCTTAGAATGGGGAGCTTATCTAGCATACACCGAAATGGTCTCTGCAGAGGCAATCACGAGGCAAAATGCCAAAACATGGGCTCTTCTCCAGAGAGCGGATGAGCAGGAGCGCCTCTGCGTACAGATATTTGCCTCTTCTGAATCGATTGCCGGCAAAGCCGTACAGCTCATCGAGCGCTTCAACCCCTCTCTCATCGATCTCAACTGCGGCTGCTCTATCCCAAAGATCTTGAAAAGCGGCTGCGGCGCAGCTCTGCTGCGGTCCCCGCACAAGATAGGAAGTATCGTTAGAGCCATGAGAGCTGAAACAGATGCACCCGTCAGCGTCAAGCTTCGGTCCGGCTGGGATAGCTCGACGATCAACTACGCAGCAACTGCCGAAGAGGCGCAAAAGGCTGGAGCATCGCTGGTGTGCCTTCACCCGCGAACTCGGACTCAGTCCTTCGGAGGCAAATCAGAGTGGCTGCATCTCCGAGAGCTTAAAAGGCGACTGGACATACCCGTGTTGGGGTCCGGCGACCTGTTTACTGCCGAAGATGCAAAACAAATGCTCCTCCAGACCGAATGTGACGGTGTCATGATAGCCAGGGGTGCAATGGGAAATCCGTTCATTTTCAGCGAAGCAAATCAGCTGCTAAAGCAGCGAAAGCTTCCTGAACCTCCGACTCCTCATCAGAGGCTAATGACGGCGTTGAAACAACTCGAGATAGCTATTAGTATCAAGGGCGAACCAGTCGCATGCCGAGAAATGAGAAAGCACTTCTGTGCCTACTCTAAGGGCATTGCTGGCTCTACGTCGCTGAGGAAACTCATTACCCGCACGTCTCAATACAGAGAGTACGAAGGAATAGTTCACGAGTTTTTAGAGGATTATGTCAGGACTGAAGCATAATTGCGGTGTCGTCGGGATATTCTCCGAAAAGGATATCAATATGCCCGAAGCTCTCTTCTATCCGCTTTTTGCCCTTCAGCACCGCGGCCAGGAAAGCTGCGGTATCACATATATCAAAGACCGGCAACACGTCACCTACAAAAAACTGGGCATGGCTGGAAATGTTCTCTCGCATTATCTTGGTGAACATCATCCCTCAAAAGTCGGCATAGCTCACAACAGATATTCGACAACAGGCTCGACTCGGATCGAAAACGCCCAGCCTATTTCGATAAAATGCAACAAGGGAGAGATTTCCCTAATCCATAACGGCAACATCTCTAATGCTCAAGCACTCAGAGCAGAGCTGTTCGGAGAAGGATCCATCTTTCAGACTACCACAGACTCGGAGCTCATACTGCATCTTATCGCACGTTCGAACCAACCCAATTTCATCGAAGCGCTGAGAGAAACGCTTGGCCGACTGGAGGGAGCTTTCAATTTGCTGCTCATTCACGATGAGCGATTGGTGGCGGTAAGAGATCCGCACGGCTTCCGGCCTCTGGTGATTGGCGAAAGAGACGGGATGATAGTAATCTGCTCCGAAACCTGCGCCCTCGATATCGTGCAAATGCCCAACTGGCGCGAAGTAAAGCCCGGGGAAATTATCGTCATCGATCAAAACGGGCTATACACCGAGATTTATGCGAAAACCTCTAAGAGCCACTGCATATTCGAGCTTATATATTTCGCCAGACCTGATTCTAAGGTATTCGACTATTCCACCCATGTCGTACGAGAACGTATGGGCGAGCTTCTGGCCAGATATGATCGTCATCAGGGGGATATCGTCATTTCGGTCCCTGACTCAGGAAACAGTGCTGCATTCGGATACAGCCACATCTCTCAATCCCCCATCGAAATGGGCCTAGCGAGAAATCACTATACGGGCAGAACATTCATCCAGCCAACCACCTATCAGAGAGAATTCGGGGTTCGGATGAAGCTCCACCCCATCCGGGAAATCATCAGCGATAAAAGAATAACCCTTGTCGATGACTCACTCGTTCGGGGCACGACATCCAAAACTATCGTAAAATTGCTCAAAGAAAACGGAGCGAGCGAAGTTCATCTGAGGTTATCTGCTCCCGAGATTCGATTCCCCTGTTTTTTTGGTATTGACATCCCGACAAGGGAGGAACTAATCTCTTGCCATATGAGTCCGAAGGAAATCGCTCATTCCATCGGGGCCGAGAGCGTTCAATTTCTTCCTATCGAACACCTGCAGCAGTGCATCGATAATCCCCAAGACTTCTGCTATGCCTGCTTTTCTGGGCGCTACCCGGTTGAACTCAAGCAAAGTTTTTAGCCAAGGAATGTGATATTGCGAACGTATAAATCAGCGGGCGTTGATATCGAGAGAGGCGATCACTTTGTCTCATTTATCCAAGGTATGAAATCGCCGGCCATCCCCGACAATCTGGGAGCTTTTGCGGGAGCGGTCGATCTCGACTGGAAGAGCTTTCAGGACCCCGTTTTGCTCAACACCTGCGATGGAGTCGGCACAAAACTCCTGGTCGCCAAGAGACTCAACCGCTACGACACGATTGGGATCGATCTTGTAGCCATGTGCGTCAACGACCTCATAGTCTGCGGCGTCAAACCCTTAGCCTTCCAGGATTATATCGCTTGTGGCCGAATCACGAGCAAGGTGCTTGAGCCCGTCATGAGAGGAATCGTTAAGGGATGTGAGCTTGCAGGATGCCTTCTTGCCGGCGGAGAAACAGCCGAGCTTCCTGATATGTACGCTCGCGATGATATCGACCTGGCCGGCTTCTGCTCGGGAGTTGGAGAACGCACGAAGCTGCTTCCGAAGACAAAGAGCATAAGGGAGGGCGATTTTGTTTGGGGATTGCCGTCATCGGGAATTCATTCAAACGGACTATCTTTAGCACGGAAGATCTTTCAGGATGAAAAAGAGTGGGAGGAGATGCTCACCCCGACAAAGATCTATGTAAACGAAATGGATCCTCTTATCGGCAGCGGTCTTGTATTGGCTGCGGCACATGTAACAGGAGGCGGACTCATTGCAAACCTCAAACGGGTTATACCGAGGGATCTCGCGCCGAGTATTGATTTCAACTGGCCAAGGCCGTGGATATTCGATCGTATTCAGGAGTGTGGAGAGATTGCTGAAGACGAGATGCGAAAGGTATACAACCTCGGAATCGGCATGGCCCTCGTGGTTTCAGCAGCTGCAGAAGATGAATTCGATTCGCTTTTAAAAGCACATGGCATCACTGCCCTCAGATTGGGCCGACTTAAAGGCACTAGAGGAGAACCAGGGGGGACACATTGAAAGTTCTCGTTATAGGCTCCGGTGCCAGGGAGCACTCCATTGCCTGGAAATTCTCGAAAAGCAAACGAATATCCGGACTCTACATCGCGCCCGGAAATGCAGGAACGGCAGAAATCGGTACCAACTGTTCGGATATCGATCCTCTGGATTTCTCCGCTATTTCCACTCTCTGTTCAGAAAAAAAAATCGATCTCGTATTTGTCGGTCCTGAATCCCCCCTTTCAGAGGGGATCGTCGATTATCTCGAAAAAGAGCGCATCCCGGTTATTGGCCCTTCCCAAAAAGCAGCGCGGCTTGAGTCAAGCAAGGTCTGCTCCAAGTCTTTCATGCAGACCCATGGAATCCCGACGGCAGCCGCAAGAGAGTTTCATGATTACGGCGAGTTCAAAGCCGCTATTGATCAATCCCAGAAAAGAGTGGTTATCAAAAAAAATGGGCTTGCTGCCGGAAAAGGGGTTCTCGAATCTCAAGACAGGAAAGGTCTGCTCGCCTTTGGCAAAAAGATCCTAGCCAACGATTCTCTGCTGATCGAGGAGTATCTGGAAGGATTCGAGCTCTCTGTCTTTGCTTTGATCGATGGTGAGAATTACCTGATGCTGCCGTTCTGCGCCGATTTCAAGAAAGCCGGCGAAAACGACAGCGGTCCAAATACTGGAGGAATGGGATCGGTGTGCCCGGTTCCGACAGTTGGAAACAGCCTAGAGAGTCAAATCGAGACAGAGATAGTGATACCGACGATCAACGCTCTGAAGAGCGAGGGACAGCTCTATCGGGGCATTCTCTATTTTGGATTGATGATAACAGAAAGCGGGCCAAAGATACTGGAGTTCAACGTTCGTCTCGGTGATCCCGAGAGCCAAGTCCTCTTGCCGATCATCAATAGTGATTTCGGTAATCTATCCGAAGCGATTGTCAACAAATCTCTAAGCGGATTCCCCCTTTGCATCAGCAGCAAATCTGCGGTCGGCGTAGTCGTTGCCAGCCGGGGTTATCCGGACAAATACAAGAAAGGCGTGCCGGTACGCTCCCTCCCCCCATCTTCAGAAGATACCGCTCTGATCTTTCACGCATCGACAAGATTCAATAAAAACGGACAAGTCGTGACAGGCGGCGGAAGATGTTTCACGGTTGTGGGGATCAGCGACGATACGCTTACAGCCTCCGAGAAAGCTTACGCTGCGGTAACAGGAGTAGAGTTCGATGGCGCTTGGTTCCGCAATGATATCGGAAAGAAATTTTACGTAGAATAAAAGGCATGAAAGACATTCTTTGGATTATCGGATCCGAATCAGATAGAAATCAGGTAGCCCCGGCTGTCGAACTTATGCAGGAGAAGGATCTCAGCTACGACCTGGTTGTATACTCGGCTCACCGAAACCTGGATGCACTCCTCGAGTTTCTCGACCGCGAATCACAAAACTATCGTGTGCTTATTGCAGCTGCAGGGCTATCTGCCGCTCTTCCCGGGGTAGTCGCATCAAGAGTGAAAGCGCCCGTTATCGGGGTTCCCCTTGTAGCGGGCAGTCTCTCAGGGATCGATGCGCTTCTGTCTATACTGCAGTTGCCCAAGGGGATTCCGGTTGCCACGATGGGCATCGGGAAACAGGGGGTGCTCAATGCTGTCCATTTATCCGAAAGGATCCTCAACGTTTCTCAGCGCTGAAGAACCTCTGCTGTCTTCTAACCTCGAACATCAAGATACCAGCCGCAACGGATACATTGAGCGAATCGAGATGGCCAGCTGATGGAATCGAAACCAGACCATCGCAGCCTTCTCTGACAAGGCGGCGCAATCCTGTGCCCTCGCTTCCGAGCACAAGGGCGATCTTCCCCTCGAGATGAACCTGAGTTATCGGATCACCCTGCATATCAGCACCAAAAACCCAAAATCCATCTTTCTTCAGCATTTCCATCGCATTTCTGATGTTGGATTCCACCGCAATTCTGATCCACGCGTTCGCTCCCGAAGAAACAGCAGCAACAGTCTCGTTATCTCTCGCTGATCCATGCGTCGGGAGGACAACGGCATCGGCGCTGAATTGATCCGCCGATCGCATAATGGCACCGAGGTTGTGAGGATCGGTTATACGATCGAGCAGGATGACGAGTGATCGCGGTTCTTTGATTTCTCTGAGAAGAGATTTGAGGGAGGCGGTTTGAGAACCTTCAAGGGCGAGGGCCATCCCCCGATGCTCCCGTTTCCCAAACAGTCGCTCCATGTCCTGTGGCGACACAAAGGAAACTCGCACCCCCTTGCTCCTGGCCAAATCAATGATATTCTTTATCCTGGATCTGAATTGCCCGCGCTTCGTATCAACGAAAAGCTCTGCCGGTCCGCTTCCCCTCTTTAAATGTTCCTCAATAGCGTGAAGATTTGTAATAGCTGCGGCCATAGTTACTATTTTTTTTCATAGTCCTTTACTCGATCGACTTTGCCGTCGAAATCCAGGTCTCTTTCGATCCGCCTGATGTAAACGCCTTTGTCCAGATAGATCCACATGTCGATCTGTCCATCGAAGTTCGTATCGATCTCCTGGCGAGCAAGAAGCCCTTCTTCGAAATAGTAGAAATCATCCATTTGGCCATCGTAGTTGAAGTCGAACTCCTCGTAGAGCAATCGATCGCCATCTAAAAACTCTGCCTTGTGATCGACCAAGCCGTCGAAGTTTCTGTCTGCCTCATAGGCCAGCATCACACCGCTGTTCATGGTATACCACTGGTCGGGCTTTCCGTCGTTGTTGTCGTCTATGCTGCGCTGAATTGTCTCGGCAACCGTACCGTGTAGAAGGGCCCCGAATAGTAGAAGAAAAATGCAAACTCTCGTCACTTCCTCACCCTCACTGATGCTTAGATTTGGTACCTCTTAGCTGCTGGTGATCTCTATTTACCGGGTTTCATCGACCGGTCTCTACTTACCGCTCTCGTAAAGGTCGGCGAGTCGATTGATCTTGTCCACCAGGCTCTTCATGATGTCACGTTTACGTGTTTGGATCCTCACACCCTTCTCGCCGTCCAGGATTCTAGCGAGATCCTTTTCGATACGGTAAATTGGACCTGCAATACGGTGAGAATAGAAAACCCCGATTACCGCTATAATCACCATTATGACAATGTTGTTGATCAGAATAGGCGGTAATATCAGCTCGATGGGATTTATGGGAGGCTGCATTTCGCTAACGGTACCCGTAACTTCGCCGTCCTCATTCACGATCCGAACCTGTTTCTGTATAAAGACAAACTCCGAAAAGACATTCTCGCCAGCCATGTAGCGAATCCAGTAATAGCCGAACAAGCCGCCTGAGAAAACAAATAGAGAGATCACAACGAGAAACAGGAACGAGGCGATAAAACGTAATTGAAACCGCTTATCGATAAGAAAATTTTTTCTTTTGTACTGCCGATCAGACATGACAGTGTCCTCGTTATATTAGGGATTTCTGCCTACTCTACTCATCGTACGATCGCCTCAATTACTTGAACCTATGGTGCCAGCTCCCAGGTTATTTGGCGAATCGCTTCAACCTCCAGAAGCTCCGGGGAAGATTGAAGAAGAACCTCCACCCGCTTAAACGCCTGCATCAAACTCTCAAACGCCGCCAATGAGTCCTCCGGGCTCAACTGCATCAGCTTCTTTTTGAGTTCTTTAATGTCTTTTTGATTTTCCCGCCAATAGGCCTGCACCTGCCGAGAGGCCTCTTCTGGGGCATTTCTGTGTTGCTTCAGCGTTTTGTATGCGCCGTCAATCACTCGGATGTACGGGCGAACAGGATCTGACGCATCGCAGTGCTGAAGGGATAGGAAAATGACTAAAAGCAGCAAAAATAGCTCTATTTTAGGCATACCGACTCTCTATTCGGTTTATCTTTTTTTCGAGCCTTTCCCTGCGTCTCTTCACCTCCTGATTCACGATCCTATCCTTCAACCGCCATGATTCGATCCTACTCACCCATTCTAGAGCCGACTTTGGATCTGCACGGCGGTGTTCATAATACTTGGCGAGCTCTATGATCGCATAGAGGCTTTTGGCTCGAGCCATCTCTTCCCATACCGCTGTAGCCTGTTCCCACTTCTGATGCCTTTTGTAGTACTGACCGAGGTATCTGCCCGCCAACGCATCACCCTGCTGAACGGCTTTGTTGAGATTAACGATGCCCCGAGGCTCGGAGCTCTCGAGAAGAAATCTGCCTACGGCGGCGTGATCCACAGGAGCATCCCCGGCATCTCCTCTGAGAATACGTCCCAGTAGATGAAACAGGTCGACCAGGGAACACACATCCTGAAGGTTGTGTTCAAAAACAGAATAGAGCATCTGATAGTCCCCTGTCCTCAGAGACTGGAAATACATATCCGGAATCTCGGCGCTGGGGATGTCTACGGATCTCTCTATGCCCAGGACCTGCTGCTCGATTGTTCCAAGAGTGCACACCCCGGTAATCCGCTTCCAAAACCGCCTTGCTATATATAGGAGATCCAGCTGATTAGGCATCTCCCACTGCCGCCCGCTCATGAGAAACCGCGTCTTGAGGAGATGACTATCAAAGCCCTTTCCATTGTAGGAAACAAAAAGCCGATCGGGATTCAGTCGTCGAGAAAGGTATTCGAGGAACTCTTCCTCTCCAGGATAATCCGAGAGAAAGATCTGTTCGAGAGACAGATTCGATCCCTCGAGTGTGGCTATTCCAACGAGAAACACAACGGTACCGGCGCCTCCTGACAGTCCGGTGGTTTCTGTATCGTAAAAGATCAAATCCTCGATGTCGTAGTGGTTGCCCAGAAGAATAGGAATCGGGCCTGTGACCAAAAGGGGCTTCGCGATCTTCCGCACAAAGGTATATTCCCCCTGAGGCGCCCAGTCCTCAAGGTCGAGGGATTTTGGGCGCGCAGACTGATTTTTCTGTTCACTCTCTGCTGCCTGGGATAGATAGGATAATCGCCTTTTCAATGAATCTAAACTCATGATCGCTCGAGGGAAAGGAGAAAATCCAGTATTCCCTCTTTTGGGTTGAAGGTTGCCTCTTCCGTGCCGGGGGGCCCGATACAGGATGGACAGCCTTCAGTGCACGGGCATGACTGAACAACCTCTCGGCAGCTGATTAGAATCCTTTCGATATTTTCGATCAATCCCTCTGCGAGCCCTGTCCCGCCAGGATAGCTGTCGTACACATAGAGGCAGGGAGCGTCTAAATCGACATCTTTCAGCCTCTCGGCTACTCCCAGGTCTCTGGTGTCACAGAGCAGAAAAACGGGAGCTACATGGCGTATGAGATAGCCCAGACTCCGTAGTATGGCGCCCTTGTAATGGTCTGGCAGATTGTCAAAGCTTCGTCCCGTTTGCAGTTCTTTCTCCAGAATCAGCAAGACGCTTCGTGTATGCATCTCTTCTTCCGGAAGAGTCACATCTCCGTAGCCGATGTTTTCGTGGGTTTTAAATTTCAACTTTTTATATTTGGCAACCTGAGTCCGCACGAGAATATCGCCAATAAGGAGCTTCATGCCGAAACGAATCTCCTCTCCGTCTCTATGCAGGACCTTGATGTCCGACTTGACAATTGAGTCTGTATAATAGTTGACGTTAGCCTTTTCGACATAGCATCGCAAGTTTTCTACGTCCAGCTTCTTGACCACATACTGCTCGCCCAAATGCAAATAGATCGCATTGTCGTATAGCTGCATTTTTGCAGCCGGCCGGTCCATTTCGCCGATAACCTGGTCGCTTCCCTCTGTCGTATCGACTATAACGACGTTACCTGGCGTTGTAGTCCTTAGGGAGATCTTCTCCGCCGGATACGCCCGATCCGACCAAAACCATTTGCCACCGGCGTTTCGAATCACCCCGCTCTCCCCGAGGTATGCGAGAAGATCGTCAACGGGTATCTTGAAGAGCTCTCCGGCCTTGAACGGCAGCTCGAAGACTGCACATTTAACCTGATCGGTGAGAACGAAGAGATTATCCGGATCGAGCCAGGCTGATTCCGGGGATTTCGCAAAGAAATACTCAGGATGCCGGATAATGTACTGATCCATCGGTGATGAGGATGCGATGAGTATCGAGAGAGAGACCGAGCTACGCCTGCCGGCGCGACCAGCCTGCTGCCAGGTTGACGCAAATGATCCGGGGAATCCTGCGAGTATGGATGCATCCAGACCCCCGATGTCGATACCCAACTCGAGAGCATTTGTCGAGACCACGCCCTGAATGGTTCCTTCCCTCAAGCCCTTTTCGATTCTCCTCCGCTCATTGGGGAGATAACCGCCGCGGTACGAGGCGACGTTTATCCGATGGTTATCGGTGTAGAAGTTTTTAAGAGAATCTTTGATATAAGAGGCAATGAGTTCAGTCCTAATCCTTGATCTGGCAAATACAATGGTCTTAACACCCTCTCTTAAAAGCCGGGAGGCAAGTGACTGAGACTCGAGCACGACACCCCGCCGGATTCCCTGAACCGCATCGACCAGGGGAGGATTGTAAAGCACAAAATGACGTTCCCCCGACGGCGAACCGTTCTCGTTTACCAGATAGGCTTTCTCTTCGATCAATCCTTCGGCCAGCTCGAGAGGATTGCCAATCGTTGCAGAGCAGCAGACAAAAACAATTTTCGAACCATAAAACGCGGCGATACGCTTGAGCCTTCGGATCAGATTTGTCATGTGTGATCCAAAGACGCCGCGATATGTGTGAGCTTCGTCGAGGACGACATACTTGAGGGAGGCGAGGAATTTGATCCATTTAGGATGGTTGGGAAGGATTCCGGTATGCAGCATGTCGGGATTTGTGATGACGATCTGCCCCTGATCACGAACGCTCATTCTGATCGATCCAGGAGTGTCCCCATCGTATGTAAAGATCCGAACCCCCAATTCCCCCGTCAGATCGATTTCATTGAGCTCCGCCTGCTGGTCCTGGGAGAGGGCTTTTGTCGGGAAGAGGTACATCGCCTTGGCAGCCGGATTGTGCAGGAGCTCTTGAAGTATGGGAAGATTATAGGCAAGAGTTTTGCCAGATGCCGTGGGAGTCACGACAACGACATTCCGCTCGGCACGAACATGCCTGTAGCACTCGTACTGATGGCTGTAGAGTCGGGTAATGCCCCGCGCCGCTAGGGCTCTCTTCAGTCGGGGATCGATTTCATCTGGCAACGCTTCGTATCGTCCGGAGCTTGCGGGAATCACCTCCCAATGGCAGACATTGGATGTAAACCTCTTGTCCCGCTTCAGCAAATCAATGACATCTATCAACGGCCTCTCCCCTCCCCTTTCAGAGCAAAATACCGCTGGCTTTTGAGCGCGAAGACTCACTCAAATTTGAGTTCGAGGACGTACTCTTTTGAGTTCGAAGACTCACTCAAATTTGAGTTCGAGGACGTACTCTTTTGAGTTCGAAGACTCACTCAAATTTGAGTTCGAGGACGAACTCGAGTTCGATTTATTTCTCGCTGCACGTCACAACGAATATACACCATTTGCTTACTTTCTTGAAGCATATCGTTGGCTGCACTCCCAACTCAAGCAATTTAGCCTATTTTCTATATGCAGCCAACGATCTGGCAATTACTTCGCAAAATCTTGTTGAAAAAACAAGATTTTGCTCCATAATTGCATTTAGCTTCTCTGATATACTCTTAAGTAATTCCGCAACGGCTGCGGCTGCAGACAATATGAGTAAACGTTCGAACATACTTCGTCATCTCGATGAGGCATACACCGAGCCTATCCGTGATCCTATCTGGAAACACATCTATCTCTCTAGGCCTCTCATTGAAATCGTGCGTACATCGTCATTCCAGAAACTCGCAGGAATCAAGCAGCTGGGACCGACATATTTGGTTTATCCCGGCGCCACTCATACCCGTCTCAATCACAGCCTTGGCGTTTATCACCTTGCCAAAAGAATGATCACGGAGCTGCTAAAAAAGCAGCCGCAGACTTCCCTTTCTTTGAGAGGTGTTAAGGCCTTCCTCTGTGCCGCCCTCCTACACGACCTGGGCCACTATCCCTTTGCCCATTCCCTTAAGGATCTGTCCATTAAGGAGCACGAAGCCCTTACAGCAGAAATCATCCTGAATAATCTGGAGCTGCGATCAATCATATCGGGAAGCCTCAATATTAGTCCGCAAATGGTGGCTTCTATAATCGACGATCATATCGCTACAAAGGACACCGAAACCCTATTTTTTCGAAACCTCCTCTCAGGGGTGCTTGATCCCGACAAGCTCGATTATCTCAACAGGGATGCCTATTTCTGTGGTATTCCCTATGGAACCCAGGACATCGACTTCATATTCAGACAGATCTATCCCCATCCTTCGCGAGGGATCGCGATAACGATCAAAGGTCTGCCCTCGATCGAAGGCCTGATGTTTTCGAAGTACCTCATGTATCGGTACGTTTACTGGCACAGAGACGTTCGCAACATTACGGCCATTATCAAAAAAGCCATCCTTCTCGGACTAAGAGAGAGCGTCATCACCCCTCAGAATCTCTACTATCTTGACGACCAGGAGTTCTTCTCGTTGATGGCGAGCCACGATTTTCCGCCCTTCGAGATTATCAAGGCTGCGGAGCGAGGACAGATGTATAAGCCTGTTCGCTCCGTGCCCTTCTCACCGGACGTACCCCTTCATAGGGAACTCGAATATCTCGATAGGAGATTGGAATTCGAGGCCCGGATCGCACAAAAAATAGGCCATACACTAGGCGAGGAGATGCGAGAGGAGCATGTAGTCGTGGATGTGCCAGAACATATTACTTTCGAATTGGATCTGGCTGTTGTCAATCGGAGCGATTTGAATCCCTCTCAACAGGGAGCTCACGAGCGCTTCGAAGTGGGGAAGGCGGCTTCGGAGGATTATACTCCTTACGTGGAATCCGAAGGAGTATTCGGCTCAGAT
>CAZLRN010000042.1:0-16548 GCA_964561715.1 uncultured Spirochaetales bacterium | reverse complement strand
AACCGGTCCCCCCATTTTAATCTAAAAATGTCTCATATGTATCTGAACGAAATCACGAACAGGGTTTGTTGTTGCGTGTCAAACGCGGATTTACATTTGCGCTCTACTTCTTATAATAGGCTCAATTCCGATGGAGGGTTTAGCCTAATGAAAGTAACGGATCTCGTGATAACCACAAACCGCAGAAAGCCTAAGCCAAATCCCAACCGGGATGCCATTCAGGCTCTGACAAGCCCCGGCTCGGTCAGTGTGATCGTGCAGACCGACGAGGGGTACAGCGGGATCGGAGAGTCCAGCTTCGGAAGGGTCACTGGAGCCCCCGATGCCCTGAGCGCCTTTATCGAGCACGTGCTCAAGCCCTTAGTCATAGGCAAGGATGTGGAGCTTCTACGCCACATCTATGCGGAGATGCTGAGGGAGACCGAATACCACAGCTCAGTCGGACTGGCCATGTTCGGCATCGCGGCTATCGACACGGCGCTTTGGGACTGCCTCGGCAAAGCCCGAGGGGTGCCCTGCTGGCAGCTCTGGGGAGGTCAGAGAACACGAATTCCCGCCTATGCTATGGTCGGGTGGCTCAACTACAGCGATGAGGAGGTCCAGAGGATCTGTACCGGTGCTGTTGAGCAAGGATTCCGGGCGGTCAAGATCAAGGTTGGATACCCCACACTGAAAGAGGACCTCCGGCGAATCCAGGTGGTGCGCGAGGCTGTCGGACCTGAAATACGCCTCATGGTCGATGCCAATCAGTCGCTCACAACGGCCGAAGCCGTGATTCGCGGCAGAGCCTATCAGGATCACGAAATCTACTGGTGGGAAGAACCGATTCCCGCTGACGACATCGACGGGTATGCCGAGCTTGCCCGGCAACTCGATATTCCCATTGCCACGGGAGAGAACCTCTACACCCCTGCTGATTTTGCGCGCTTTCTCAGAAGGGATGCGGTAGACATCGTGCAGGCCGATCTCCGTCGAGCCGGTGGGCCGACTTCCCTGCTGCAGATCGGAATGACCGCCGCGGCGTTCAAGCGTCCCTATGCCTCACACGGCGGAGGACCTGTGCAGCTCAGCGTGATGGCAAGCCTGCCCAATACACTCTATCTGGAGACGGGGATGGTACCGCCGGGCTCTCCGCTAAAGCTCGAAAATGGGACGGTCAACATTCCGGATGGCCCGGGTTTTTCGTGGAAAGAATCCTAATAGGCCTGCCCGGGCTTGGCCGGTAAATCTCGAAGCGTAAGGCGCGATGGCTCAGCCCTTCGCCCTTCCCTGTCCAATCTCCGCGCCCTGGGCAATCAACCTCTCCTGAAGAGCCTTCACGCCGAGATCTTTGGGCTCCACTCGCTGCTCGATGGAAAGCGCCGCTGCCGTTCCTGCCGCCTCACCGATCGGCATGATATGGGCCATGGCTCTCCATGACTCGTAAGCTCTCTGATCACTGGACATGCAGCGCCCCACGACAAGCAGATTGCTGACCTTTTTCGGAAGAATGCACCGATAGGGGATCTCGTAGCCCTCGTGCTCCAGGAACCTTCTATAGCCGTAGAAGTGGATAATGGGATTGGCGGCCATGGCTATGGAGTCGTCGAAGCGTCGGCCCTCGATTACGTCCTCGCCGGTGATCTTGTAGAGCCCCTCGATGAACCGGGTCTGCCGCACGCCCAGCAGAGGCCCGGTTTCGATTATTCGGGCGTCCTTCAGGTCGGGCATCTGCTTCTTTTTCTCCTCCAAATCCTCATAGACAGCCAGGCGTGCATTGATCTCTCCTTCGGTGAGCTCATCGGCGTCCGCCCCGTTGAGCGGATTCAATCTTGGCCCCCAGAGAACCATGGTACTGCCGTACTGGCATCCGTGAATCTCGTGATTCTCGGGAAAACCTACAACCTTGTACATGAGGCAATCGTTGAGCCGTGGTGCCTCATCCCTCTCTGTTTGCCAGAAGGGTACCCCCGCTTTGCAGGCCACATCACCGTCTCCCGAGGCGTCGATGATGATTTTGCCGAAGACCGCCTGGCGTCCCGATTTGTTCTCGATAAGGATGCCTTTTATGGCCTCGCCCTCCATAATCACATCGGAGAAATAGGTGTGGAAGAGAATCTTGACCCCCGCCTCCTTTACCATTTTCAGCACGATATACTTGAACCTCTCCGTATCGATGGCAAAGGCGTAGGAGAGATCTCCCTTTTTGTCGGAGTAGGTGGTCTTGGCAGGGTAGGGAGACTTTCCCGTTCCCCCGGCTTCGATGAGGCGAAGCATCACCTCCTCTCCTATGCCTTTGGTGGTCTGTAGATAATCGGGCTCCTTCTGGTTACGAAAACCATTGATGTTGGCCATCAGAGAGGCCGTCGCCGTTCCGCCAAAATAGGGAAACCGCTCGATGATGAGGGTTCTGGCTCCGGTCCGCGCCGCAGCTATGGCAGCCGGAAATCCGGCTACTCCTCCCCCGACAACTACCACGTCGAACTCTCCGTAGACGGGGATCTCCCGGGAGGGCTCCCGATACTTTGGGGTCTCTGTCATCATTCTACGCTCCTTGGTTTTTCAGGTCAGACTGCCAGTTCAGGTCCTTTCCGAATATGGTTTTGCTGCTACTTTGTATTCCTCTGCTTTGGTTCGAGAGAGGCACATCCAGTACTGGCTTTTTAATTCGTCGGGACGGCCTTCCACGTAGTCCAGCATTCCGCCTATATCCACGCCTCCCAGACGAACCCTGAGACCCATCGGCATCGGCTCGTGCTCTCCCCCTTCGCCGGCCATGACGAAAGGAGCCCCGGCACGGACGCACAGGTCGGCGTCTCCGCTGCTGTCGACAAAGACCTTCCCGCCGACGACGACCACATCGGCCTCTCGGAGCAGAGGAATCGATCTCGCCGTTTCCTTGATTTCGGAATTCATCATTCCGCGAAGCATCAAGTATTACAATCCTTATCGCGCCGGAGCAAAAAAATCCTATAAGGAATCAACAGATATGTAAACAAAGACTTCTTTGCCTCGATCGCTTTCGATCCGCTCCAGCCGTCTCTTCTACGTAGAGCTACTTCCGCTTGCCTCATGCTGCTCCTATTAATAGAATGCGCTTATGAATGCGATGCAGAAGATCTATGAAGAGATAGAAAACAAACGACCGGAGATGATAGAGCTGCAAAGGCTCCTGAGCTCGATTCCCGCTATCGCCCCGGAGAGCAATGGAGAGGGTGAGCAGAAAAAGGCTGAAGCTCTCATTTCCTGGCTGCGCAAGATCGGCCTCTCGGATATCCAGGTGATCGATGCCCCCGATGATCGCGTCCCCTCGGGAAAGCGTTCCAATATCATTGTCACCATACCGGGAGAAGATCCCGAGCGGCGTTTCTGGATTATGACTCATCTCGATGTGGTTCCCCCCGGCGAGGAGTCGCTTTGGGAATCATCGCCCTTCGAGGTGGTGCAGAAAAACGGGCGCCTCGTAGGCCGCGGTGTGGAAGACAATCAGCAGAGCATGGTGGCTTCGATCTACGCGGCGCGAGCTATTCTCGATTCAGGAAACAAACCCGCTGTTACGGTCAAATTGCTCTTTGTCGCTGACGAGGAAGTCGGTTCGGACAAAGGCATCAAGTATGTGCTGGCTCATCAGAATCCCTTCAAAAAGGGCGATCTCATCCTCGTTCCTGATATGGGCAATCCGCAGGGATCGGTTATCGAAATCGCCGAGAAGAACATCCTCTGGTTCAAATTCGAAACATCGGGCAAACAGTGCCATGCTTCGACACCCGATAAGGGAATCAACGCCTTTGTCGCAGGTTCGGAGCTGTTATTGAAGATCAATTCTATGAACGAAACATACTCCCAGAGTAACGACCTCTTCGATCCTCCCCATTCCACCTTTTCCCCGACAAAAAAGGAGAACAACATCCCCAACATCAACACGATACCTGCAGAGGACATCTTTTACGTCGACTGCCGCATTCTGCCGGTCATCCAAACGGACGAAGTACTGGAGAAGATCGGAGAGTTCATCGAGGAGGTCTGCAAGAAATACGGCGTTACGATCAAATACTCTATCGAAAACCGCTCGGAGTCCCCTCCCACACCCGAAGACGCCCCATTGGTTCCCGTTCTGAAAGAGGCGATAAGGGCGGTCTCCGGCACAGAGGCGCGGGTAATCGGAGTCGGAGGAGGAACTGTGGCAGCGTATCTGCGCGAAGCCGGCTACGACGCCGTTGTGTGGTCGACCGTCGATGAAACGGCTCACATGCCCAACGAGCACTGTGTGATCGATTACATGGTTGGAGATGCCAAAATCATGGCCCACGTCATGATGAACGCATGAGCCTAGAGGTTAATCGACGATTATCAGGATTCGACCCTGTACGAGCAAGTTGCGATTTTCTTCGAGAGCCAAGAGCTTATTGGCGTCGTCGGTGGAAATAATGAGATCCGTGTCGTTTATTCCGTATATGCCCCTGGCCATGATGTGCAAAGGAAAACGACCGATTCTCTGGCTGAAGCGCTCCAGGGCGAGCGAGTCTGTGTACTGAGCCATTCCCCATCGTTTCAGGCTTTCCGGATCGCAATTTTCCTTCTGGACAACCTCGTTCATTTCCTCATCGAATATTTTCGGAAAGAGGCTTGGCCTGAGCGAGCCGTTCCTATCCTTGCCATAAAGGGGATATTCTCCCTTGGCGTAGATAACGATCCCGGTAAACTCCTTATCAGGCACAAATCCCAGAACCTTGCGGACAGGGAAGGATCGTGTGTGGGTCAGATAGAAACTCAGTAGCCCGCCTTCGCCGTAGATGGGGTATGTGTAGGTGATCCGAACGCTTTTCATATCCGCCGCATAACTGCTGGATTCTCTCCTACCCGACAGGGCCAAACTTTTAAGCTTCTCGAGGATTTCCCCACCTTCCCGGTAGGTATCCCCAATCAGCCGAGACGAGTCCAGGCAGACCTTCGCTACCTCATCGGCGAAAATATTGGGAATCAGATCCGAGATAAGCTGCTCAGCGTTGTAGCGGGTCTTGGGAGTATGAGGCGGAGCCGTTTCGATCACCACTTGGATCACGAACGTACCCCTCTGCCAGTCAATCCATCGAGATGTTTCGGGAGGACTCTCGTTACCCGGTCCCTCGATCGCCCCGATGGCAGAGACAGAGAATATAAACGCAAAGACTAAGAGCAACAAACGTCCCGGCATCCCTTACATAATCGGCGCGAACGCCCCTTCAGATGAGATCAACCCTTTTCGCCGAAGTAGATTCCTGCCCACTCCCACCGGCCATCAATCTCCGGATCCGCGGGAAAGTCGACTCTCCTGAAGTAAAAGTACCAGGTGCTGACGTGGTAGAGCCAATTCCACGTTTTGAGATACGCCTCTGTCGTTGTGGAGTCGCTTTCCAGCTCTTTGGCGAAATGCACCTTGGATTTCAAGAGCCACCCGTAGATGTTGAAAAACTTCAGGCTGGCCGGGTCAAACTCTTTCTGCCCCCAGTATTTGGAGAAAAAGTTAATCTGAGCCTTGTATCGCTTCAATTTTGCCGTATTCTTCGTGACGAGAGCGTTTTGAATTTCCTTCACCAGCAGCTGCAGATCCGGAACGGTCCAGCTCTTGTTCGAATCGTAAAAGGCCACCTTTTCGGCCACTTCGCTGACGATGTTCGGATGACCGGGAATTGTGGTCTCCGGATAAGAGAGAAAACGCTTGTAGGCTTGCATCGAAAGATCCCACGATCCAAGCTCTTCATAGGTCTTCGCCAGGTGGTAGTTGTTGACTCCAATATCGATATAATCGCTGAACCGCGAAAGGAGTTCCTTGTAGAACTCGACCCGATACTCCTTGATATCGACGTATTGAAGAAGCTTTTCGAGACAGCGAAAATGCACGGAGCTACCCATGGCGATAATGTCCGGATGATTCTTGAGTATCCTCTCGTAGTAGTGCACGGCGAGGGGAATGGCATCGAGATCTTCGTAGGCCTCGGCGACGAGGGCCAAATAGAATGAATTGTAGGGATCTTTAGGATTGGTTTCGACGTAGCGCGTCAAAAAGAGGATTTGTTTTTCCCGCCGATCTATTTTTCGCAGATGATCTGAAATCTCCATGATCAGCGTAAACCGGGTAGCTCCCTTCTCCTCTTCGAGCAGCTTAAAGAGCTTCCGCAACACCCCTCTTTCTGCAACCCCACCACTGATGAAATAGGAGCTGTAGCCCCCACAGCCAATCATCAGGAGTCCGGCCAAGAATAAAAATGCAAAGGTGACGGTTCTCTGACGCATAAATGCTAACGGATTTATAGAACAATTCGCCTCTGTTGGCAAGTGAGATCGATTCTGATATACTACGCGTTCTGAGGAGCAGTCAGTGGACCAAACAATCGCTAAAAAAGGGGGACAGCTGCTGGTTCCAGACAAACCGATCATCCCCTTTATCGAGGGAGATGGAATCGGGCCCGATATCTGGCGAGCCTCCAGCCGCATCTTCAACGAGGCGATAGAGAAGGCTTACGGTGGAAAACGGGAAATACAGTGGCGAGAGGTCCTGGCCGGCGGAAAAGCCCACGACCAGCGGGGAGAGTGGCTTCCCGACGAAACCCTCGAAGCGATACAATCCTGCCTTGTTGGAATAAAGGGTCCCTTGACTACCCCTGTAGGGGGAGGAATCCGGAGTCTCAATGTGGCCCTCCGGCAAAAACTCGACCTATATGTCTGCCTGCGTCCCATCGAGTACTTCCCAGGCGTGCCTTCTCCCGTAAAAACCCCTGAAAATGTCGATATGGTGATCTTTCGGGAAAACACAGAGGATGTCTATGCCGGTTTCGAAGTCAAGGAAGGCAGCGACGAGGCAAAAAAGATTATAGGATTTCTCAGAGAGGTGCTGGGCTGGCAGATCAGAGAAGACTCGGGGATCGGCATCAAACCCGTCAGCCGTTTCGGCTCTGAGCGACTGATCAGAGCAGCGATAGAGTACGCGCTGAATCACAACCGCAAAAGCGTTACCCTCGTTCACAAGGGGAACATCCAGAAGTTCACCGAAGGGGCGTTTCGCGAATGGGGTTACGAACTGGCAAAGCGAGAGTTCGGTGACAGGACGGTAACCTGGGAAGAAATATCTGGCCAGGTCCCGGACGGCAAGGTCCTGATCAAAGACGCCATCGCCGATATCTTCTTGCAGCAGGTTCTCACGCGGCCCACCGAATTCGATGTTGTTGCTACGATGAATCTAAACGGAGACTACATATCCGATGCTCTAGCCGCACAGGTCGGCGGAATCGGAATCGCTCCGGGCGCCAATATCAATTACACGACAGGACATGCTCTCTTCGAGGCGACCCACGGCACGGCTCCCAAATACGCTGGAAAGGACGTCGTCAATCCGAGCTCTGTTATCCTATCGGGAATAATGATGCTGGAATACATGGGCTGGGACGAAGCGGCAAAACTAATCAGGAAGGGGATCAGAAAGACGATCCAGGAAAAGTTCGTCACCTATGACTTCGCCCGTCTCATGGACGGAGCGACCAAAGTGTCCACTTCGGCGTTTGGGGATAGAATCATTTACAATATGTCTAATGAATAACAGGGCGCAGCGTTTTCCCCATAAGGTACTCATTATCGGGATTGGGTTTATACTCTCCGGCGCTCTCCTTCTGCTTTGGAGGCTCAAGTTTCTCCCATCAGTGGAAGCCCTCTGGCCTTTGGCGCTTATTCTAGTCGGTCTCTACTTTCTCTATCGGGTTTTTCTTCAGGCACGTTCCAGACGATTGATCCTTCCTGGAATGATTTTCACTCTTAGTGGCATTTTCTTGCTTCTCAGCAATACGATCATTCCCGGCTTAACTCTGAGCCGCATCTGGCCGGTTTTTATGCTCATTGCAGGTCTCTCCATCCTGCCTTACGGATTCGGCAAGAAGACAACCACTCGAATCGCCATCATTATTCCAGCCTGTGCCATTATTGGATTGTCCATCATTTTTTTCCCCTTCAGCCTCGGGATGATTGATACGAGTTTCAAAGAATTCGTGCTCACCTGGTGGCCGACGCTGTTGCTTCTATCCGGGGTCATCCTTATTATCTCCTACCTGATGAGAAGGGAGAGATAGAGTTATTTCGGCTCATTGACGGGCCAGGTAGGCCGCTTTCCTGAAACCACTTCGTCAATCCCCTGAGCTGCATGAGTGGCCATTCGGATCATGGCCTCTTCGGTTAATGCCGCGTTATGGGGTGTAACCACGACGTTGTCCAGCGACAAAAGGGGATTGTCACGCTCAGGGGGTTCCTTTTCGAACACATCGAGGCCAGCACCGGCGATCTCTCCGTCTTTGAGAGCTGCGATGAGATCCCCTTCGGCTAAAATTTCGCCCCGGGCTGCATTTATGAGATAAGACGAGGATTTCATGAGAGCAAATTCCTTTTTCCCAACGATCCCCTTGGTTTCTGAGTTCGCAGGCAAATGGAGAGTCACAAAGTCACTGCTTTCGAATACCTCATTCCAGTCATCGACTTTTTGAATCCCCGGGGGGAGACGATCGGACGCAATGTAGGGATCAAAGCCAATCACCTTCATGCCTAAGCCCAGCGAGGCTTTCCTCGCCACCAGACGGCCGATCCGCCCTAAGCCCACGATACCCAAAGTCTTTCCCTCGAGATCCATGCCGATAAGCTTGTTGCGGATTTCGAAATTGCCGCTTCTGAACTCCCGGTCGCATCGAATGGTGCTCCTGGCGCAGGCGATGATCAAGCCGATGACATGCTCTGCGACGGAGTTGGAATTGGATTCAGGGGCGTTTGTTACCCAAATCCCCAAGCGGGTTGCCGCTTCGAGGTCGATGTTGTCAACACCAACACCATGTCTCGCGATAACCTTAAGATCTCGGCCCGCCTCGAGCACCTCGGCAGGCATCTCTGCCGTCCGAAGCAGAACGGCGATGCAGCCTTCGATATCGCGCTTGATATCGTCGACAGAAATGCCGCTGCCCATTTTGATCTCATAGCCGCGCTCACGGAGAAACGCTTTTCCAGCCTCGTGAATAGGCTGCGGAATCAGTACGATTTTCTTCATGTTATGTTTTCCTACTTCTTTTTTCCCTCGTCGAAAAATTCAGGGACAAAGTTTTTTTCCATTGTTCATTGGGTCGCAACTCGAATCTCCACTGCGGAACAAGGCATGTCGATTGGTATACCCTTTTAATGGTTCCGTTGCTCAGCACAGAGGTCTCCACAGGCAGACTCCAGAGCTCGAAAGCACCTTCGGAAGACAAATCGATATTTGTCTTGTTGAATTGATCGTGACACGTCACCTGCCCCACGCTGCTGTGAGATGTCATGCCTGATGTCATGCCTGTTCTTTTATTTGCAGTGTCGAATTTGAACAGCTTCAGATCCTTTGAAGCGTTAGATGCGAAGGCCAGATTGACCTCACTACCAAACCAGAGGTTGAGCGTGTGATTCGAAGCGTTGGTAATCGTGTAGTCAACGCTGACGTTTGCTTTTTTGAAGCGGTATTTTTTATCGATTCGAATCCCGTTGGAACGGCTTCGGGAGGAGAGAGATCCGTTTCGAAAGAGCTCTATCTCGAAATGCTCTCGATTGATCTGCAGCAGTTCATAGCTGCCAAGCACAAAATCACCGAGTTCCTTGTAGCTCATCGTATTGAAGCTTTCGATCGAGTCACCCTCAGAGAAAAAATGATCCACAAAGGCTTCCCTCATGTACCAATCATACGCCTCGGCTTCTGCCCCGTGGTAAAACTCCTGTCGGCGGGCCAGTGTGTCCTGGTAGTTCCAACGTGTGGGTATGTAGTCCAACTCAAAGATCGATCCACCGCTAGAATGAACATAGGCATTGAGTTCCTTGCTTTGGTAGAGATGTTCCTTTTGCCCATCCATATCGAAATCAAAGCTGATGATAGACGGAGTGAAGATACCTGGTGAACGGGTAAGATTCTCCACCTCGATGAACAACCGGTAGGTCGATTTTCGAAGAGCGTTGAGATAGATCCCGCCTCCCCTGCCGTGCCAATAGGCCCCGTGGTACTGCCCGCGCCAAAGCTCTTCGCGGGCCGTCTTTTTCTTATATTTATCTCCCCTGATCCCGTTGACCAAAAGATGAACAAACATCATTTTTGCGTACATCAGATTACTCTCCGGGTATCGGGTTAAAAAATGCCTGAACAGCCCGGCAGAGAAACACTGCATGAGATCAGGACTGGTTTTAGACTGTTTTATAATATCCGTTGCATTGCCTTTGCCATGCGGGGATGAGATCCACCTGATCATTTCTGAGTAGCGTGTTGTAGGAAAGTAGATCTTACGTCGGGGAGCAATCTGCTTAAGGTATTGCTCAGGACTGATCGGAACAACAATGTCGCTCCTGTCTGTGATCAGAGTCAAAAAAGCCTCCAGCCAGCTATTAGAAGCGGAGCGCGTTCGACTGGGGCGGCTGGCCAGTTTGCCTCCATCCACGATGAGAGAGATGATTCTATCATCTGCGCTGTCGGCGTGGCTTGTCATGAATGCCAGGACTTCTTCGGGGGGACTGCCAGGAATGTAATCACCGAGGGTATCGGATAGAGGAAATATGCAGATAGTTTTGCCCTGATCTTCGGTGACGTAGGTATAGTAGAGCTCCTCCTCCTCCAGACCTGCGTATTGAAAATGACGATCCACAAGAAAGGTGTAATCTATTCCACTGGTACGAAGCGTTGAGGCCAGAGAGGGTTCCCAAACCCGCTCCGTGAGCCAGCTTCCTCGCGGACGTTTCCCGAACCTTGTCCGAAGGTAGGTCGTAAGCATTTCTATTTGCCCTACCTTATCGCTGTTGGGAATCATCGGAAGAACGGGCTCGTAGAATCCGCCGGTAAGGAGCTCTACCTGTTTCCTCCTGACCATCTCCGTTAAAAGCATCATGAACTCGGGATGATTCTTTTCAATCCACTCGAGAAGAATTCCCGAGTAGAAAAGAACAACGGGAAACTTGGGAAATCGATTGAGGATGCTCAAGAAGGGCTTGAGAGCCTGTTGGTAGCTTTTCTCGAACCGTTGCCCCTCACTACCAATAGGCTGACCATTGTAAGTGCCAAATACAAAGTAAATCGATTTCATTTGCCGTAAATAATTTTAAATGCTTGCAGTACTCCGGATTTTGATAATGCATTTGGTAGGGCACGCCTTCGCTGCCTCTTCTCGTTCACCATCGACTTTGTAATCGATTCTTGCGAGAGAGCTCTCCACTTGAAATCCTCCATCAGGAGACTTGCGCTCACAGAGCTTGCACCCAATGCAGCCTGCAGTGCAATACTTCTTGACAACGGGTCCCTTGTCCGTCGAGTTGCAGGCAACGATATAGTCCGCGTCGGCTGGAATCCACTGCATGACTCCTGTAGGGCAGATATCGATACACTGGCCGCAGCTGATGCATTTGTCTTTATCGACCCAAACCAATCCGTCTTCGATATAAGAGATGGCATCCGCTGGGCAGACCCGTATGCAGCTGCCTAACCCCAAACAGCCAAAGGGACAGACCTTGTCCCCGCCATACATAGAATATAGCGCACTGCAATCGGGGATACCGATGTAGTCGAACTTTACCTGTGCGACACCGCGGCTGCCCCTGCAGTGGACCTGGGGCACCTGCCTCTCCTCGGTGAACTCTACCTCGATCCCCATAATTTCCGAAAGCTTCTTCGCCGTCTCCTCTCCGCCTGGCTTGCAGAGGGTAAGCGGTGTGGCATCAGTCTGAGACTGGTCGCTTTGAGAAATCGCTTCGGCGTACGAGGCGCAGCCCGCAAACCCGCAGGCTCCGCAGTTAACCCCGGGCAAAGCCTCTTCGAGTCTGGTCAGCAGCTCATTTTTTTTGATCGCCAAAACACCCGACGCGACTGCCAACCCTGCGCCAAAGAGCAGCCCCAAACCTGATACCGAAAGAAAAGCATAAATAATCCGACTCCAATCCACCTCGCCCTCCTATCCTATCAGGTTCTTCAACAGGGCTTTGTCAAAAGCCATAAAAGCCAAAGCCATGAGTCCCGCCGTTACAAAGGCAATTGGGACTCCCCGGAAGGGCTTGGGAATCCACTCCATCTCGAAGCGATCTCTTAGAGTCGACATGAGAAGCATGACCAGAAGAAAACCCAGCCCAGCGGCGAAGCCAGCCACAAAGCTCTCTAAAGCGTTGTAGCTTTTTCGCACTGCGATCAACGCGATACCTAGAACGGCGCAGTTGGTCGTGATAAGGGGAAGGTAGATACCCAGAGCTTTGTAGAGAGGCTGGGAAATCTTTTGAATGACCATCTCCACGAGCTGAACGAGGGTCGCTATCACCAAAATGAACGTGATAGTCTGGAGGTATGTTAGATTCAAAGGGATGAGAATCAGATTGTAGATCGCCCATGTGACCAAAGAAGCCAAGGACATTACAAATATGACCGCAAACCCCATACCAACAGCCGAATCGATTTTCTTCGACACACCAATAAAGGGACAGAGCCCTAAAAACTGAGTCAGGATGAAGTTCTCGATCAGGACAAAAGTGAGAATAATTCCGATGTAAGTCACGCCGATCCTCCTTCTCCCGTTTTGGCTCTTCGCATCTCCAACCAGTTGAATAAAGCCTTGAGATAGCCGATCACGAGCAGAGCTCCGGTGGAGAGAGCGATCACCCTGGCCGGGAACGATGAGAGCCATGGAATCCGGAGTTTTCCAGAGAAGTCGCCAATCGGAAAGAGAGTGATCGTTCCAGCTCCCAGTACCTCCCTGATCAGTGATATGAGCAGCAACCCCACAGTAAATCCGATGCCCATGCCGAGAGCGTCGGCGATGGACCTTGATAAGGTGCTCTTGTTGGCAAAAGCTTCAGCGCGTCCGAGTATGATGCAGTTGACGACAATCAGCTGAACAAAAACTCCAAGGCTTTTCGAAAGCGAGGGGGCGTATGCCTGCATCACGAGATCAACGACGGTAACAAAAGATGCAATGATTACAATGTAAGAAGGGATACGCACCTTCTCGGGGATGAAGTCTTTGAGTAGGGAGACAAAGATATTGGAACCCAGTAGCACGAAGATAACCCCAGCCCCCATACCGATGGCGTTGACAACCTGTGTCGAAACGGCGAGGGTTGGACACAATCCAAGGAGTATAATGAGGATGGGATTTTCACGAAAAATGCCTTTCGTAAACTCGGCGAGCAGTTCCTTGCCCGCCCTTTTTGTAGTCGTCGTCTCCATCATTTACCTCCAAGCTCGGTTGTAACGAAGCGGGATCCCTCTGCCAGGGCACTAGAGACTCCCAGAAAGGTGATCGTGGCGCCCGTGATGGCGTCCGTACCGCCTCCGGCTTCCCCACCCAGAAACCAGGTCCTGAAATCGAGCTTTGTCTCTTTGCCCGATTGAGATGGCGAACCCCCTGTCTGGAGCATCTCCTTACTGGTGGGCACGGGTTTTTCATTTCCTCCCGTACCTTTGAACATAGCCATGTACTCGGGGGTCTCCGCCCTTTTCCCGAGCCCGGGGGTTTCGAGATTGTCCAAAAGTCGAGAAGATTGAATGACGCCATCCTTGCGATAGGCCGCCATAAGTTTCATCTCTCCACCGTAGCCCATTCCCTGAAGTTGCAGGACATATCCAAAGAGGGATCCGCCCTCTTCCACGGGGTAGTAGCCTCGCACAATTCCCTCTTCGTCGACGGTGATCCGCTGCCCTGTCTTGCCGGAGGGGACCAGATAGGCCAGAGCGTCCTTCTCCTCCTGTGCCTTGCGAGCTATAATCTGAGGCTCGGTGATCCCGTTGATCGCACCAAGACAAAAAGCAGCCACTGCGCAGATTACGCAGAGCTTGAGCCCTGTAATCACGATTTCAGAAGTCTGATTTGCCATCTAGTTGTTCTCTTCCTTTACAAATCCGAATTTCACCGGCCTTGTTATCCGATCGATAAGCGGCACGGCGATATTCATGAGTATAATGGCCAGAGAGACACCCTCTGGGAATCCCCCATAGAATCTTATGAGAAACGTCAAAATCCCACACCCAACTCCATATATGCACATACCAATAGATGACAGGGGTGACGAGACCATATCAGTGGCCATATAGAGAGCGCCAAGCATAAGCCCTCCGGCAAGCAGATGAAAGAGCACATCACCGTGAAAGAGACCCTTGCCGGCAGGCACTCCTCCGATAAGCCAAGCAAGGAGCGCAAAGGAGGCAAGATAGGAGACCGGTATCTCCCACCTGATTATCCCGAGGTAGAGCAGATACACAGCGCCGAGGAGGAGCAACAGAGCGGATACCTCACCTATGCAGCCAGGTATGTTTCCGATGAAGAGGTCCCAATAGCCGGCTCGCTCGAGAAAGGCCTCCGCTCCGAGAGACAGAGCTGTTGGCCCGGTTACGGCATCCACCGAGGTCAGAGCATCGGAACCGCCCAGGAGAGTACTGATCCACGTAAAACGCGGCAGTTTCCAGGTGGTCATCTGGCTCGTCCATGAGAAGAGCACAAAAACTCTCCCGGCAAGAGCCGGATTCATCCAGTTTCTACCGAGTCCTCCAAAGGTCTGTTTTACGACAGCAATAGCGAAAACCGAAGCGATAAGAGGAATGAAAGCCGGAACGGTCGGCGGCATATTGAATCCGATCAGCAATCCTGTCAAAAAGGCGCTTCCGTCATCGAGGGTAGATTTTCCCTGAATCCGTGTGATGATGTATTCGGTTCCCAAAGCCGAGGCTATGGAAATCAAGAGTATGAAGAGAGATCCGATTCCAAATATGTACACCCCCCATGCAGCAGCCGGGAGGAGGCAGGCAGAGACGCTCCACATGATACGCGATGTGGAGAGCCCACGTCGTAGGTGAGGAGCAGCCACTACGAGTAGTTTGTCGTTCACTTCCATATTACTTAACCTTCTTCTTTCGTGATATCAGCTTTCCGAGCTTCATTCCCTGCACAAGATGTATGCCGGCAGGACACACATAGCTGCAACAGCCGCACTCCTTACAATCCATAAGGCCTTCTGCGAGAGCCGTATCGTACTCATGATGGTCCACGAGTCGATAGAGATAGGTGGGACTAAGACCAAAGGGGCAGGCGAGTATGCATTGGCCACAGCGGATGCAGTGGGTCTCCGTCTGAACCGATGCCTCTTTTTTCGAAAGAGCCACAACGCCCGACGTACCCTTTATCACGGGCACATCAATATCGGCGATGGCGAAGCCCATCATAGGACCGCCGGCAATGAGCTTTCCCGGCATCTCGGTAAATCCACCGCATTCCTCGATCAGATCCCGAACCGGTGTACCTATCCTGACTTTCAGGTTTGCGGGGTTTCGTATAACGGATCCCGTCACGGTTACGAATCTCTCGATCAGCGGCTTGTCAAAGACAACCGCCTCATAGATAGAGTAGACCGTGCCAACGTTTGTCACGACGGCTCCAATGTCGATGGGAAGACCTCCCGAGGGAACCTCTTTTCCTATGAGAGCCTTCAGCAGCTGCTTTTCGTCGCCCTGTGGATATTTGACCTTCATAACCTCGACTCTGAAGTCGAGATTCGCCTTCTCGACGGAATTCATCATAGCCGATACGGCATCGGGTTTATTCGCCTCGATTCCAATAATGACGTTCTTCGAGCCGAGCACCTTTCGTACTATTTTAGCACCTTCGAGAATCTCCTTCGTCTTCTCCAACATCAATCTATGATCGCTCGTCAAAAAGGGCTCGCACTCCACTCCGTTTACGACGAAATAATCTGCGAAGAGTCCCTCGCGGATGAAGTACTTCATATGGGCAGGAAATGTAGCACCTCCCAATCCCACAATTCCCATCTCCTGTATTTTGTCTAGTAGCTCTTTGGGGGGCAAAGATTCCCACTCCCGGGTTTGCCAAGTTTTGCCTGATCTATCAAACTCACCCGCGAGTTCAGCTACCACTGCCTGGCTTTTGATGCCGTTTGGCAAATACACATCCACTATATCTGCGACCTTTCCCGGGACAGGCGAGTGAACGTTCGATGAAAAGAATCCATCCGCCTTGCCGATGAGCATTCCCTCTCGGAGCTCATCATCGACGCTCACAACGCATTGGGCGGGCTTTCCCATGTGTTGATGAAGGGGGATGATCGGGCGAGAAGGGATGGGAGCATTTTTTATCGGGAGGTGACTTGAGTACTCCTTATTTTCATTGGGGTGTACTCCGCCCACCGGAAAGGTATTTGTCTCGCCTTTCCAGATCGTCGAGTGATAAGCCATTACACAATACTCCTCTGCAGCTGGTACAATTCAAAATAGGCCAACTAAGCCGCCTTGCGATTAATTGTTTTTTCTTGATTTTTGCCTGAATAGATTAGCATAGGTGCCGATAGAATTTCAAAGGAAAAAAGCACAAAAAATATAAAAAGAATCAGAACACTGCACTTCCAAAGAGAGAATCCCGGCAAAACAGAATCGACGGATCGCAGATTGACGAGCATGGGCTTTCTCTGATCGATAAGCATTCGTTCCAGAGAACCCGGGGGACGATTGTCGAGAGGCCTGGCAAGCCAAAGGTCGTCAAAAGTTGTGACGATCTGAGAGGATTTGAGGAT
>CAZLRN010000041.1:0-16653 GCA_964561715.1 uncultured Spirochaetales bacterium | reverse complement strand
GAATTGGCGGAATCGTTGGGGGAGCAATCCTGCTTGTTCTCTCCCGTCTCTCCGGACCCGTGGGCTGGATTGTCGGGGGAGTGTTGGCTCTTGCCGGTCTGGGCTTGAGCACGTCTCGCGAAGATCGGGCCGCCGGAATCGTCGCTCTTGGAGCAGGGGTGCTCACACTCATCTCCGCTCTGATCCCGGGAATTGGAGCTGCTGCAAGCTGGCTCATGAGGATCGGCGGTATCGGTCTGCTCCTTTCAGGCGGCTATTCACTCATCAAATTCATCGTAAACCTGAGAAAGAGAAGCTAAGGCCAATTCAGGCGACGCAGGCGCTCAAGGATTTCGCTCATGAATTCCGGAAATCGTACCTATTTTGTCGAAACCTACGGCTGCCAGATGAATAAAGCGGAATCTGAGGCACTGGAGAGGCAGCTGATAGAGGCCGGATGGAGCCCCTCCGCGGATGCCGAAGCAGCGGATCTCATCATCATCAATACCTGTTCGGTTAGAAAGACCGCAGAAAACAGGATTTACGGTCGAATCAGCCACTACAGGAATCTGAGGAGCCGCAGAAGCTTTAAGCTCGCCGTGATCGGCTGCATGAGTGAGCGGCTCAAGGACGAACTCTTCAAAAAGTGCGCAGAAATAGACATTTTGATAGGAAGCTTCCAAAAGCATCGCCTCGTCGACGTGCTCGACGAAGCCTTAGAAACGGATAAACGGTATCTTCTTGCCGAACAGGAGGAATTCCAGTTTGCATCCCGGCACAGCCGGGATGGCTTTAAGGCCTACGTACCTATTATGCACGGCTGTGACAATTTCTGTACCTACTGCATCGTGCCCTACGTGCGGGGACCTGAGGTCTCGAGAGACCCTAAAAGCATACTGAAGGAGATAGGCACACTGGAGCAGAGAAAGACCAGGGAAATCACCCTACTGGGCCAGAATGTCAACTCCTACCGATACGAGTCGGAGAACGGCCTCCTCGATTTTCCGGCGCTCTTGAGGCTTATCATTCCAAGAATCTCCAATATCAGGTGGATAAGGTTTCTCACATCTCATCCGAAGGATCTGTCGAATCAGCTCATAGAGACGATGCGAGACGCACGCCAGCTTTGCCGTCACATTCACCTCCCTGTTCAACATGGCTCCGATCGGATTCTGCATGCCATGGGTAGGGGATACACCAAAAAGGCGTATCTGAACCTGGTCGACAGAATACGTCAGCGTATTCCCGGAGTTTCCCTGACTACTGATATTCTGATTGGATTTCCTGGTGAGGAGACGAAAGACTACGAGGAGACGATCGATCTCATGGAGAGGGTCGAGTTTGACGACGCATTTACCTATCGCTACAATCCAAGAGAGGGAACCCGTGCCTATGAGCTGGGGGATACGGTTCCTGAAGAGCTTAAGCTCGAAAGGCTCTCCCGGATCATAGAGCTTCAACGGGACATTACGCGACGCAATCGCACGAAAAAGATCGGAAAATGCGTCGACGCGTTGGCGGAGGGGATTTCGAAAAAGGACGGCTCCCATCTCCTGGCGCGAACGGAGTGGGACGAAATGGTTGTTTTCCCGGGTGGATCTGATAGAATAGGGAGTCTCGCCAGGCTGAAACTGTTGTCCCTGAGCGGTTCCACTTTTGTGGGAGAGGAGAGAGGATAGGCTATGCCGTGGAGACTCCTAATTGCACTTGTGATTCTCGTTCTGGTTGCTCTTTTTGCGACTTTCAACCTAAATAAGGTAGACGTTTCGGTCGGATTTTATATCTTCAAGGAAATTCCTCTTTTTCTGGCTCTTATGTTCTCCTTTATTCTAGGCGCATTGGTCATGCTGCCTTTTGCTGTAAGAGGAATGAGAAGAGGAAAAAAAGCCGATAAAGTAAAAAAGATCAGTGAAGAACAAAGCAAGATAGAAGCCCCTGCGGAAGCAGAGGATACGGGTGGAAAGAAGAGGATCCGCAAGTAAGTCAAATAGACCCTGCCATGTCTGGGTCATTATTGTCCCGCTTATCCTGATAGCAACAGTCTTCGCAGCATACGCACAGCAGGATATCGAGGAAACCGTTTCAGCCCTGCTGGCCAAAGGCGATACCGGCGGGGCTAAGCAGGCTCTGAGGAGCTGGCTGCTCAAAAACGGGGAGTCGAGCCATTTCCCAGTCCAGTTGGAACGATACCTTTCACTCGAGACAGATATCTCCGTAGTCAGGGAGTTTCTGACGCGCTTGCTGGAACTGAAGGAAACTAAGTCCCGCCAGGTCGTCATCTGGCAAAAAAAGGCGATTCTCGAAGAGCTATCCGGAAACATCGATTCGGCTCAGGAAGCCTATCAGCGTGCCGCTGATCTTACACCAACCGAGCACAAGGCTCCGTTTTTGCTGGATTCGGCCCGCCTTCTCTACGAACAGGGCTTCAATCAAGAAGCCGGAGAAACCCTCTCTCAGATATTTCTCGTCTCAAAAGACGTCGAAGTTAATGGCCGAGCCATGCTTTTAAGGTCATACATCTATATCGAGAGTCATGAGTTTGTGGAGGCTGAGAGGGTGTTGCGCTCCATTATCGAAAATCCAGGTATGAGTGCTGCCAAACCTCCAGCCCTCTTAGCGATGATTTATTTGAGCAGAGAGAAGCCCGAAGAGTACGCCTCCTACCATGCCGCCCTGGAAAAAGAGTTTCCGCAGTCGCCAGAGTACGCTCTGGCTCAGGAGATGTTGGGGAAGGGGAGTGATGTGTCCCTACCTTTTACTCCTAAGCGCTATCTTCTCTCCTTTGACGAGGACGACGAGAAAGAGAAAATCGCTATGAAAGAAACGAAGCCTGCTGAAAAGCTCGAGGAAAAGGCGGATTCCCAAACAGCAGAGAAGAGAAAGGTTTACGTCCAAACAGGCTCTTTCCTAGATCGAGAAAATGCCGAATACATGGTTCTGGATCTCAAGAAATTAGGTCTGCCAGCAGACATTAAAGTGTATAAAAAAGCCGACAAAATATATTACCGTGTCGTTCTACTGGATTTAGAAAGCTTAGAGCAGGCTCAACAGCAGCTTATAGAGCTAAAGAGCAAAGGCTTTGAAGGCTTCATCACCTTTGGGGACAAATAGGAAAAATGGCATGTCGACAAAGGCGGAGCCTACGACGCTGCTTACCTTAGCGATTTGTCTAATCTATTTTAGTAGACAGAATATACATTATCGGAAGTAAAAGCCGCAAAAAATAAACCGATATCGTTCACTCCAGCTTCATGCTCATTCCAGCTTCATCCCAATCGGCGTATCGATCCTACTTCGACGAGCTTAGGTTGGAAAAGAGCCAGATCAAAAAAAGAGAAAAGGCCAGCGCAGAGAAGACGTTAACATCGTTGAAATCGGATAACCATCTAAAAAAATCGGGAAAAGCCTGGTAAACCACTCCTCCCAAAAAGGACCCGATGAATCCGACCACAAGAGCGCCCCAGAAATTTCCGATGACGCGACGTTTGAGAATGAAATAGATGAAAATAGCGGAGGCAAATCCGATTGTTAGGTATGTAAGCAATACGTTGAGGTAAAACCATTTCATGCGCAAATCCTCTGGTTGAAGCTCCTACTTAGTTAATATCAATATCAATAGAAATTTTTTGAAGATAGACTGATTTGCTGTAAACATTTGTCGAAAAATCCGCTATACCGAAGCTTAGCGCATAGAGCACCACATCGACAGTGTGAATCCCCGTCCCAGATATGCCCAGAGACGAAATGTCTACGTCGGACAACTTGAAATCTTCAAAAGATTTATACTGCTTTGTTATGGAATCTACAACGCCCCGCCTCAATTCAAAATTCGAGAGAGTAAATCCACCTTCGTCTGAAGTCGCAGAGGCTTCGGCCGTATCGATGTATCCGGAGACGTTTTCAATGAATTGCACAGTAATAAAAGATTCTTTCCCCCTGTAACCCGAGTCCACATACAAAAGTGGCCTGCTTACACTTCCCTCCCTATCATCTGCCGATGACAGCCGTTTGAATCCGTTGGCTAAAAGATCATCGAAATTGCGAATATTGATGGCTGAGTCCGGCACAGAACCCGCTCCTGATGGATAAAAAAATTTGTAATAGAACTCCAGGCCTTTAAACGCCGGTTCATCATTGTCACTATCAATTCGAACCTTGAAGTAGTCGTAGATATCGTAAGTTTCAACATGGTCAGGAGGCTCGAGTGTGAGAATAGACTGCAACCCGCAGCCAGCGAGAATCGTGCACAAAAGTATAAATCCTGCGAATGAAAATTGGGCGAAACGAGACAAGCGTTTCCTATCAGGCTCCATCGATGACATCAACCAGCTCGTAAATAAGAACTGGCTTGTTTTTGCCCTTGACTCGAATGTTGTCCAGCTCCCGCACCAGCACCTTATCCTTGACCAGACCGTACGTATTCTCGCTAATTATGATGTTCGTTCCGTACTCTTTGTTCGTTCCTTCCAATCGGGCCCCGAGGTTTACGTTGTCGCCTGTAAGGGTGTAGTTCATGCGTCCCATGGATCCCATGTTCCCGACCGTCATGATTCCCGAATTGATCCCGATACCAATGTTCATACGCTTTTCGGGAGTCCAGCTTTCATTCAGCTCCCTGAGCTTTTTCATCTGCTCGACAGCGCATTTGCAAGCGAAAAGGGCGTGATCCTCGTGGGGCAAAGGAGCTCCCCAGAAACACATGATTTCGTCTCCGACGTATTTGTCCAATGTGCCGTCAAACTCCAGCACGATATCGGTCATAGCGGTAAGATAAACGTTTAGATGATTGACGAGAGCCTGAGGGGACATATTCTCCGAGAGAGTCGTAAATCCTCTTATATCGGAGAAAAATACCGTCAGCTCCTTATCGACTCCACCGAGCTCGGGCGGATCGACGAGAATCTGCTCGACAACAGCGGGACTCACATATTTGCCAAACATGCTCTTTATTCTGGCTTTATCTCTCTCCTCTGTCATGACTCGATAGGCCACTATCGCCAAAAAGGTTAGCAGCACCGCAAGGGCTGGAGCCGTAAATGTAACGATGACGCTGGAAAAATCGAATATGAAAATGACTACTAAGAAATAGACTAAAAGGAGCAACAACGTGCCCGCTAGCGACCATATCGTAGACAAACGAGAGGTCATAAAGCTCATCAACATGATAGCGACGAAGAGGATCAGAGCATTGACCCAATCCGGCACGGGCTTGAGAAACCGATTCATCAGAATCGTGTTGAGCGCGTTAGCGTTGATCTCGACGCCGTACATGAGACCATAGGGCGTTGGCTTTTCGTCCTCCGCAAGGCCGGTAGCAAAAATGCCGACCATAACAACCTTGTTCGGCACAGCCTTTGTCCGAGGCCAGTTCGATGGATCGGGCCCCGGGTCCCTTATGTATCCCGTGTAGGGTCTCACAGGAAAAGTCTGATATCCACTGGGGTCCGAGCTGGAGCGAGGTCCCATAAAATTGATGAGCATTGAGCCTGTTTCATCAATGGGGATTCTAACCTCAGGCATTTCCTTATAAACAGCCTCTTTTACAATAACCTCTTGCTCTTTTCCATCACTTCCCTTTTCGATTTTGAACTCTGGGGGAGAGACGAGAAGCTTGAAGGGTTCCCATTTTTGCTCCTTGGCATTGAACACCATAGGATTGGGAATGTAGATGTGATCGTCGAGAATCACCTCGATGTCTGACAGCTTTTTATTGAAGTACTCCAGCGCCAAGGAAAGAGTGATAGCAGGGATGATGTGATCCTTGTACTTCCTCACGATATAGTACTGCTGGTCAGGTTTGCCATCATTATCCGAATCCACGAGCTTTGCAGGAGCCCGCTTTTCCATCTCCCTCTTGAGTCTCTCCAATCCTTCGGCGGTGAGAGGAACCTTGATATCGTGGCCAATGTCATCACGGTCGATCCATGAAAGCCTTTCAAATCGAGATGCATCAACACTGTAACCGGGATTGAGATCTGAGAGGCGCAGCTCCTCAAGGGATTCCGCCAGACGGGTCACAAGGGGTTGACGACGAAAAACGTTGTCTACGTCTTCGGCATAGCTGGCGTTGCCGTATCCCCTGGCCGTTCTTGCATAGGGCCTGAGGGGAGCTTCCGCGCTTCGGTTTATAAGTATCTTTGTGAAATCACCCTTTACGTTGTCGAGGGAGCCATAGTTATCGATCAGAACCTTCTGCCGCTCCATGAACTCCTCTGCCAAAAGCCCAGAGAGCTCATTAGGCTGCAAAAATGTGTCCAGAAATACTCGCCCGTTCTCTTCGATACTCTTGATCAACATCACATCATTAGCCGGATTAGCGATATCCGGCTCAATAAAGTTGATATCGAGAAAGAGCACCCTCTCCCTTTCGTTTTGGTTCTCGATGCGGGAGAAGCTGTTAATCAGGTTAGCGTGAGCCGAACGCGGAAACGGCCACTTTCCGAATGTCTGGAGACTCTTGTTATCTATCCCAACTATCAGAATATCCGGCGATATAAACGGATTCTGCCTTTTGACAGTTACTCCTTCCTGAACCTTTTCGCCTCGAAACGTCAACTTCCAGTTGAAACAGACATCAAGAAAAAAACTCTGTTCTATGCCTTTAATCACGTCGAGACCAAAACTCAGCCAGAAAAAAAGCGCGAAGACCAGCAAGCCGATGACGAAACCAAAGTATTTTGTCTCGAAGAATTTTATTCTTCCCCTACTCCTGGCCATATCTGCCTCCAGAGTTGAAAGTGATGTTATTCCCTTCGCTCGAGGACTAAGATGAGCATCTGGCTTATTCGGAGATCTTTCCCCTTCGTGTCAGATCGATTATACGGTTAATAGCCATATTTGTCCAATTGCTGGACGGGTAATCAAGTTTGAGGGTGTTGTAGATTTCTTTGGCCTTCTCGTAGTCCTGTTTTGTCTCATTCAACCTGCCCAGAGAGAAATAGGCATGGGCCGTTCTCGGTGACTCCTTGTAAATCTCGGTAAATCGTTTGTAACGCCCCATCGCTCCATCAAAATCCTCTAGCTCCTCCTCGCAAACAGCCGCTCGAAAAAGCCCCTCTTCTGCGAGATAGCTCTTCGGAAATTGAGAGGAAAGCCGTTCGTATTCATCATACGCTTTTTGCCATTCCTCCTTTTCGAAGAACATTGTCCCACGAATGTATAGAGCCCGCTGAGCGCCGTACTGTCTGGGATAGGCTTTAAGTATGATTTCCGTCTCTGTCAATATCTTTTCTTCGAGCTGCTTTTTCGTCTGCGTATTTTCCTCTGAGATCCATTCAGAGAATACTTCAGATGCTTTCTCAGCAAGGATCGAGGCATCCTCCCTGCGGTTCTGAGCTACCTCGGTGACTATGAAATACGCCAGGAGGCCTAAAGCCAGGAGCCCCAGAAGGATATAGAGAAACCCACGTATGGATATGATAAATCGAGATAACTTTTCCGTAATTTTGGATTCAACAGGCGCCTGTTCGCTCTGAAACACGTCTTAGCTCCTTTGATCTTTGTCAATATTCAGTTCTTTGATCAGCCGCGAAAGATAGGTTCGCTGAATACCCAAGATTTCGGCAGACCGGGTTTGGTTCCATCCATTTGCATTCAGTATACTAGCTACAAATTGTCTCTTGAATATATTGACAGCCTCCTTGAGATTTTTACCCTGATATTGGTCTTTGGGAGACATAGAAAAACTTTCGGAGAAAATAGCCTCCTGATCAATGAGCTCATTCTCCGGTGTTACGACTGCCGCTCTCTCAATGGCATTTTCCAGCTCTCTCACATTGCCAGGCCAGGAATACGAGAGGAGCTGAGCCTTGGCCTCCTGGGTAAATCCAGAGATTTTCTTGTTCGTTTGTTGCTCATATCGCTTCAGAAAGTATTGTGAGAGGATAAGTATATCTTCCTTTCTATCTCTCAGGGGCGGAATGTAGATCGGTAGTACATTGAGACGGTAATAGAGGTCCGCCCGAAATGTGCCATCCTGCACCAATTGCTCAATATCTTTGTTTGTCGCTGCAATAATCCTCACATCAACCGTTATAGTCTGACTGCTTCCCACCCGCTCGAAGCTCTTTTGCTGCAGAACTCTCAGGAGTTTGACCTGCACATTGAGAGGAAGGTCTCCGATTTCATCGAGGAAGAGAGTCCCTCCGTCCGCCAGTTCAAAACGCCCCCTTCGATCATAAGTGGCATCTGTAAAGGCGCCTTTAATATGGCCAAATAGCTCGCTTTCGATCAATCCCTCCGGAAGGGCAGCACAGTTGACCCGAATAAAGGGCTTATCCTTTCGGGGACTACGGAGATGGATTTGCTCGGCGAAGAGCTCTTTTCCAACACCGCTTTCGCCAATCAGAAGCACTGAGGACTCCGTTTGCGCCGCCCTGGTCGCTAGGGAGAGCTTCTCTTCGATTTCCTTGCTCTCATGAATGAATGTATGAAATCCCCGCCTCGTCTTGACCTCTTCCTGCAGGAGTAGGATTTCTTCTTGAATTTTCTGGTAGGCTCGGGCATTTTGAATGGCTATGGCCGCCTGGGTCGCAAAGATCTCCAGCCACTGGAGGTCATCATCGGTAAATCCGTGATTTTCTTTTTTATTGATGATCTCAATCACACCTACACATTTGTCCTTGAGGCGCATGGGTACCGCTAATATCGAATCAGTCGGAAATCCCAGGCGCATGCTGATCTCTGAGGCGAACCTCTCATCGGATTTGGCGTCGTTTACGATCAGAGATGTATTATTCTGCGCAACCCATCCGGCAATTCCCTCCCCCATATTTAGGGAGAATTTTTTTATCTCGGTGCCCTTTTTCCCCAGAGCGATCTCGAAATAGAGTTTCTGGTTTTCTGGATGAACCAACAGGAGAGACGAGGCTTCGCCATGAGAGAGGCGCGTCGCGGATTCAATGATCCGGGTAAGGAGGACCTTGATATCAGTGTAGTTGGAATTAATTAGTGTATTAATGTCTATAAGAGTTTCGAGTCTTTTGCGATCGAGATTGATTTTTAGCATAGTGATGAAATCTTGCTACTCGGACGATTTCTCTTTCAGAAGATCACCTAATGATACAGTATCTTCGGCAGATTCATCATGTATGTACCGCGCCAATTCTTCTCGATGAACCTTTTTAAAGTATTCTTTTCTGGAGAGCAAGAGCCTCTGTCTGAAAGGAGCTATTTCTGCCACAACTGATTTAATCGAATCGCCCTCTTTGTACTGCGAAAGAACCGTCTCAAGCTCTTCGGAATCGGAGTCGTAGAGGTTAGCTTTATTGATAAATCCTTCGATATCTCCCTGCACTCTTACAACAAATCCTGCATCATTTATTTCGGAAATGACTCCCTCGATCACACTACCCTTTGGAAAAGCCTTTTGTAGAGATTTCCAAGGATCCTCCGAGAGCTGCTTGAGGCCTAGCTTGATTCTCCTGTTCTCTTTGTCAATATCGATAACCATGATCTCCAGCTCATCGTCTTCCTTTAGCATCTCGGAAGGATGTTTGATCTTTTTAGTCCAAGAGAAATCATCCAGATGCAGCAAGCCGTCAATTCCTTCTTCGAGCTCAAAAAAGGCCCCAAAGTTGGAGATCGTCTTCACCTTTCGCTTAATTCTCATTCCTACAGGAAAACGATTTTCAATATCATCCCAGGGATTCGGCTGAACCTGCTTCAGTCCAAGAGAGACTTTCCCTTTGGTAATATCGTAGTTTAGGATTTTGACCTCGACTTCGTCACCTATTTTGAGGAGCTCCTTGGGGTGTTTCACCCTCTTTACCCATGAAAACTCCGAAATGTGAGCCAATCCCTCGATGCCCTCTTCGAGTTGTATGAAGGCACCAAAATTGGTCATCTTTGTCACCTGCCCTCTTACGACATCTTCAAGATGGTAACGCTCCTCGAATGTAGACCAGGGGTCTTCCGTGAAGTGCTTGAGACTGAGATTGATTCGGTTTTCCTCAGCATCCACTCGAATAACTTTGAGATTGAGCGTATCCCCTAAATTCACAATCTCTTTTGGTGAGGTGACGTGTCCCCAGCTCATATCGTTGATATGCAGCAAGCCATCAAATCCTCCAAGATCGATAAACGCCCCAAAGGAGGTAAAGCTCTTGACTATGCCAGAGACCTCATCCCCTATATTCACGTTGCTGAAAAAATCTTCGCGCCTCTTTTTATTTTCGCTCTCTAGCCACGCTCTTCGTGAGACGACAATATTGATCTTGCTATTTGAATAGAGCCGCTCGATAAAAAAGAAAGATTTTTTATTGACAAATTCTTTCGTCCGCTCTTCTGAAACACGCATCACATCTACTTTTGAAAGGGGAAGAAAGGCGTGGACATCGAAACCCAGGTCGACATCATACCCCCCTTTAATCGATTTAGCTATTGTTCCTTCAATTGCTGTTCGTTCGTTAAAGGCTTTCCGTAAATCACGCCAGAATACTTTCTCATCAGCTTTTTGTTTCGAAACAATAATCGAGCCCTCTCGGCCTTCTTTTCTTACCAATACAACATGAACGGTATCACCCACATTTGGAGCTTCCTTGAATTCAGAAAGCGCAACCCTGCCCTCGGATTTGTAGCCGATGTCAATGAAGACAGTCTCAGGACCGATCTGGATGACTTTTCCACTGATCAACTGACCTTCCTCAATGGCATCTAGGGATTTAATGTACTGCTCTTCAAGGGATGTACCATCTAAATCCTCCATGGAGTTCGCTTTCTCTTCAGCCATAGATCCTGTTTCTCTCCTGTATATTATTTGTGGTGTTGCAGGGGTAATAACCAGAGCTAATATAGCACTATTCGAGATGTTTAATCAATTGCAATGGATAAATTGTCACCTAATTGGCAGCCTAACGCGCAAAAAACCAACGAATCTCCCTCTGTGTTAGGGATCGCGACGCTCCAGACTGCAACGACCCGAGGGATACAATGCCAATTTTAGTACGATGAATCGTCCTTACCTCGTTACCCAAATGGCCAAATACCCGTCTTATTTCTCGGTTTTTGCCTTCCATAAGTACGAGCCGGCATCTCTTTTCCCTCTCCAAGCGATAGGACTTGAGTCGGCAGTCAACACCATCGATGGTAATCCCTCGAGCATATCGCAGCAGCATCTCTTCGCTGATAGCCTTTGAAGTCTCAACTATATAGGTCTTCTCCACTTCTTTTGATGGATGAGAAACCTTCTGAGCAAAACGCCCATCATTTGTGTAGAAAATCAGGCCGCTAGATTCGAAATCCAGCCTTCCGACGTGAAAAACCCGAGCCTTGCCGATTGATTTCTTCAGCAGCTCCACGGCGAGGGGACGACCAAAGGGATCAGAGTTGGCACAGAGATAACCCGGCGGTTTGTTCATTGCTATGTATATGGATTTTTCTACCAGCCGGATGTGCTTACCATCTACGCAAATCCGCTCGTCCAATCCTACCCTGGTCCCCAATACAGCTTTGCTCCCATTCACTGTGACACGACCTTCAGACACCAGCTTATCGCAGACGCGGCGGGAACCCAGACCGCATCGCGATAGGTAAACTTGGAGCCTGATTTTTTCCAATTCACCCATTGAGGCTGAATTTTTCTTTATCGATCTCACTGAGCTTGGGTAGGTCGGAAATACTTTTCAGATTAAATCGTTTGAGGAACTCCAGCGTTGTTCCGTACTGGGTAGGACGACCAGGTGTGACCCTTCTGCCGACAGCTTTGATCAGATTGAGCCCAAGAAGATGCTTGATCATCCCATCGGCTCCGACGCCTCGAAGGCTTTCGATCTCAGACTTCGATATGGGCTGCGAATAGGCTATAATGGCGAGGGTTTCCATTGCTGCGCGAGAGAGACGCTTATCGTTGCGGCGCCCGTATCTGTCCATCACACTTTCCCAGTAACCTCTTTTGGGTGTGAAGCAAAAGCCACCTTCGATCTCTGTAAGCTCGACACCGTGCGACGGCTTGGAGTACTCGTCTCGGAGCGCCTGGATAGCCTCGACCAACTCATCACGAGATTTATTAGTAATTCTTCTCAACGTCGAAACTGCAACAGGCTCGTTCTCCAGAAAAAGAATCGCCTCTATCAGTCCAACGGTCGATCCATTCTGCATATCACCCGACATTTACAGCGACTATCCTTATATCTCCGAACAGTTTGTTTTGGAAAATGCCAATCTGTTTCTGCTTTACCATTTCGAGTATGGCCAGAAAAGCGCAGACATACTCGAGTATATTGCTCTCATCCCTAATGAGATCAGTGAAGAGAAAATCCTTCTTGAGCTCTAAAAGCTCGTGAATAAGAGCTATTTTTTCGTTAACCGTGACTTCCTCGTAAAGATCGATGATGCGTTCTACTGAAACTGATGACATAATGTTTGAAAAGACTTTGAGAAGATCCCATATAGCAACCTCTTCCCAGTAGGTGCCGTCATCAAAGGGCAGCGTTATTTGATTGGTCCGCCTCTCGATGATCCACTCCGTTTCTCGTTCCTTTTCAGTTATCAGTTTTGTGAGCTTTTTGTATTTCTGGTATTCAATAAGCCTATCAACTAATTCGGCCCGTGGATCCTCGATTTCATCATCGATATTGAACTCAACGGGAAGTAACATACGCGATTTGATATAGATCAGGGTCGAAGCCAAAACATAAAACTCGGTTAGATTTTCGAGATCGATTTTCGTAGCGTAATTCAGATACTCGAGATACTGCTCAGTAATCTGAGCAATAGGAATGTCATAGATATTGACTTCGTTTTTCTTTATCAAGAAAAGGAGGAGGTCCAGCGGACCTTCAAACTCGCCCACCTTGTAGTATGCAGTATCCAAGTTCTCTTCTGTACTCATAGCCTATCAACTGATCCTCAGTCGATTGATTTCCAATTATATTCGGAGCTCCGGTAGCTGTAAATACCTTGACGCTCCAGGCGCTCGAGACTCTCCGCATAGGGCCGTGAGGTGTCAGGAGCGACCAGATCGGGCTCAAGATCGAGGAGGGGCACCAGCACAAAGAGCCTCTCCTCGATTTTAGGATGAGGAACGATTACCCTATTGGTTTTTACTATCGCCTCTCCATATAAAAGAATATCGATGTCCAAAGTTCTCGGTCCGTTACGTGTCTCCCTTGCGCGGCATCTGCCCAGGCTCCTCTCGATGCCTTGTATCCTCTCGAGCAAATCATGGCAATCCAGGTTTGTGCACCCACCCACAACAAGGTTTAAAAAGAGGGGCTGATCCTCTACATAAAGGGGATCGGTTTCGTATATCGGAGAAACCCTGATACCGGCTACAAATCCTTTTAACGCTACTACAGAATGGTAGAGAATACCCTCGCGATCACCCAGATTCGAACCCAGTGAGAGATAGATTTTTACACTGGCCAAATTTCCTGACTAGGCTCCTTGCTAAATCGACACCTCAATTTGGTGACGCCTTAGCGGCTGTAGACCCCGGATCTGCGGGTGTCTTCTCTGCGAATTGAGCCTGCTCCTTTGCAGGGAAAAGGACAGCTCTCAGTTCCTTCTCCACCTTCTGATATATATCCGGATTCTTTTCAAGGAATAGCTTGACGTTTTCTCGGCCCTGACCGATTCTATCCTCGCCGTAGGAGTACCACGAGCCTGTCTTTTGAATGAGGTTTTGCGAAACCGCTGCATCCAGAAGGCTTCCGGTTGCTGATATTCCCTGTCCAAAGATGATCTCCATCTCCACTTTTCTGAACGGTGGCGCAACCTTGTTCTTGACGACTTTCACACGCACCTTGTTCCCAATCGCGTCGTCAGTTCCTCTCGTAATGGTTTCTACCTTTCTTACCTCGAGCCTCACCGAAGAGTAGAACTTGAGAGCCCTTCCACCTGTAGTAGTCTCAGGGTTGCCAAACATAATGCCTATTTTCATGCGAATTTGATTGATAAAAATCAGGCAGGTTTTGGATTTGGAGATGGTAGCCGTAAGCTTTCTCAAGGCTTGGCTCATCAGCCTGGCCTGCAATCCCATATGAGAATCACCCATCTCTCCCTCGATCTCGGCACGTGGGGTAAGAGCCGCAACAGAATCGACGACAATCACATCAACCGCCCCTGACCGAACGAGGGATTCTACGATCTCGAGAGCCTGTTCACCTGTATCCGGCTGGGAAACCCAGAGCTCATCTGTATTGACACCAAGATTTTTGGCGTATGTCGGATCGAGTGCATGCTCAGCGTCAATAAAAGCTGCAATGCCCCCCTGCAGCTGCGCTTGGGCAATAGCATGGAGAGCGAGGGTGGTTTTGCCAGAGGCCTCGGGACCGTAGATCTCGATGATTCTCCCACGAGGGTATCCCCCCACTCCGAGAGCCGCATCGAGTAATATTGATCCGGTTGGAATGATGCTCACCTCCGAACCTGCCGTATTCTGACCGAGCTTCATAAGAGCGCCTTTTCCAAACTGCTTTTCGATCTGGAGCCTCGCCGACTCCAATGCCTTAAGCTTTTCGTTGGTGTGCTCTCTGCTGTCATCGAGATCTTTCTGCATATTCTGATCGCTTTTTGCCATAATCCTCTCCGTTTCCATCTCCCACTTTGTATCTTCTCTCAGATTTACAATGCTAGGATCTGTGTGCTGCTTTTCAATTCATACCGATAATGGAAGTAGTTTCCGCTCCTTTATCCAAAGCAGCATAGAGGTGAAACGCTTTGAAAATTCCCGCCTTGAAACTCACTCTTCTGCTCCTACTTCTTTCGAGTACGCCGGTATGTCCTCTAGACATAGCAACCTGGGTGAAGGAAAGCGGCAGAGACAGCAATGCCGTTGTGGGGGATATCATCCTCTCAGAAGATACTGATACTTCTCTGAGGGTCATAAGGGCCCTTGCGCAACGAGAAGATCCATATGTGGAAGATATCATAGACCGAATCTTTTATCAAGAATCCCGTGACAGAGACGAGGGGTACTTGCTCGAAACCCTGCTTTTCTCGATTTTGAAGATGAACAATTCTCCCGAAAAGCTCACCATTTGGACTGCCTCCAATCCTCATGCCTATAATCTCCTCGTGGAGAACCTTGCGTCCTTTAAAAATGCCTTTCTTAAGTCTTACATCCTTCTCCTGCTTCCGTACGGAGAAACAAATGGCTCAAAAAGCCTCTTAATGAGTGAATCGCAAAGAATTCTCGACGAGATGAATCGCAGCAACGGCTATCTGACGCCAGGAAGAATCAATGAGGTCTTGGCTGTATTCGAAGGCATGGATTATTACAATGATCCTGTCTTTTCCGAGATGTGCCTAAGCCTCGTAGAAAAATCTCGCCAAAGAATGGTTGTCAGACGGGGCCAGGAAACTTTGCAGAGACTCAAGGCAGCTGCGGTCAGGGGAAATTGACGGCTGAAAGCTATTTAATTTTGTGAATTGACACACCCCTGAGCCGAAGCGATCCTTCTACCGTATCAAGTTGTCCAAGAAGCTCGAGGTTATCTCCGTTCGAAAGGGAAGCTGCGAAATCCAGTGTAACGGGAACCACACCCTCCAATTCCTTCTCATCGTGGTACCCGATCAGGAAATCAAATTGAATCTGCTTCGGACTTGTAACAATGTTTACGACCTTTCCCCGCCAGCTGACAAAGCAATCCTGATAGAGAAAGGGGTCTTCCTTGACTTGCGCAAAAGGAAACGAGTCTTTGATGGTTGCGAAATTGGGAGTCTTGACATAGTCCTTCAGCATCTTGGCAGTATTTTTTACATCTTCAGGAGCATTTGAGTGCAACAAGCGATTCACCTCCACTAGGCTGAGGTTATCTCTATAGTCGTTGAAGAGCGCACGGGCCTTATTGAATGTGTTTTCGATTTCTCGACGGCTCAGCTGGTACCTGTAGGATCCGTTGGTCGCAATCTCAGCTGCTCTCACCTTCGGAAACTCCATATCGCGCAGCTCGGGTCGCACTCCTTTCATGCTTCTAAGCAGCACTGGAATAAACACCAAAAGCAGCACGACGACTCCAATCGACACAAACAGAGGCACTGCTGGGAACTTTGCCGGTATAGAGGGATAGAGCTGTTTCATCTGCTCCCGCTTCGCCATCAGATGCTCGATGCGGCTGTCGCGGCGAAGCACTCGCAGCCCTCTTCGCGCCGTGCTGTTGTCATGATCGAGATCTAGCACTTTGAGCCATGCCTTGATAGCCTCTTCGTATTCCCTTCGATTTAGATGAACAGCCGCCAACCCGAGCAGGCAATCAACATCATCGCTTTTCAGTTGAATGGCACGATTGAGATAGGAATCAGCTCCTTTGATATCTGCCGAATAGAGACAGGAGACGCCGAGAAGGTAGTAATACTGGAAACTACTTCGGAATTTGAAGACCTGGGGTTCGAGCATGCCGATGACGGCCTTGAATTTTCGGCCTTTTAAAAGCCGGTTCGCTTTTTGTATCAATCGGTCCGGCATACCCTCATCCAGCACAGCTCATCGACTACGAGATGACTCTCCGGTTGATGTTCATTTTTGACTCAACTTTTGTTCGGTCTCGGCCAAGCGGGATTTTAAATCTGTAATTTCGATCTCCTTTTTGTATAGTAGCTGCTGTAGTCTGGCTACTTCCTCTTCTAATTCGCTTTTGCTCCTGGTCGCAAGTTTTTTCTGATAGGCCGAGATCGCCTGTTCGTAGGTTCTCTCCTTCTTCTGAAACTCCTCTAGAGTCTTGAGGAGCTCTTCAT
>CAZLRN010000040.1:0-16911 GCA_964561715.1 uncultured Spirochaetales bacterium | reverse complement strand
CCTTAAAGCGCTTCTCGTACTCGTTGCTCCTCAAGGTGTTGGCGTGACGATCCCTTAGCCCGATCTGGTAGGCTATGTTGGCCCCGGGATGGCGTGATTCTACGAGAACATCGAAGCGGTCGATCATCGGTGGGATGATCGTGTTGGTACCGCGATCCTGGTAGTTAGCCGTGGCAAAGAGGCAGTATTCATCGTTGATGATGGCGTCGTTGAGATACTCCCAATTCCCCCTGTCTACCCCATCGAGAATCATGCTCTGTTTCGTCTCAGGAAGCCTGTTGATTTCGTCCACGATTTTCACAGGCAGCTGAGTGAAATAGGACCAGACCACGACCTCTTCGCCCTGGTTGAGCCTTCCGAGATCCGGCCGACCGACGATCTTTTCCTCGGTCTGTTCCGGATGCCCCGAAACCTCACTGGCCCAGATCAAGCCAAGGGGCAACCGATAGATCAGGGCACAGATATATTCCGCAGAGGTCGTCTTGCCCAAGCCTGGCTCACCGATGATGATCTGCTTGCCCCGGTTGAGGGCTGTCAAGAGGCTGAAGAGAAGGGCCGAGTTGAATGACTGGTCACCCACTTTCAGATCGGGTCTATTGAGATAAAGGTTTTCCTGGATAAAGCCATAAATGCTTAGGACTTTATCGCGGATCTTTCCGTTCTTCATCGAGTTTCCTTCGATCCGGTCTCGCTACATCGAATCCGGCGGCCGGAGATTTAAGGGCCATCATAACACGATGGATATGGCTTGACAACGCAGACCGCTTAACGGGCTGCTCAAGCGAGAGCGGACCGAATTCTCTCAAGAGCCTCGGCTATCGTATCTTCGTCGTGATGCCGATTAGTAACAAAGCGGACGTGATGCGGCGGTCGAGAGCTCACCAGCACTCCCGCTTTGCGTAAGCTCTTCATGAACTCATCATGTTCCATATCTGTACCGGAATGGTCGACCAGCACCATATTGCTCTCTACCGTTTCCAGATCGACAGCCAATCCCGGAATTTTGAGCAGTCCCTCCGCGAGCAATCTGGCGTGACGATGATCATCCGCAAGCCTGTCAATCATGCTCTCCAGAGCGACGATGCCTGCCGCCGCGATCACTCCCGCCTGGCGCATGCCTCCTCCGACTCGCTTCCGGGCCCAATCTGCTTTTTCGATAAATGATTGGCTTCCCACGACAATCGATCCCAGCGGACAACTCAGACCCTTGGAAAGGCAAAACATGAGAGAATCCACGTCCTCGGCAAAGGCGCGAGCCTCGACTCCTTCGCGGATAGCTGCGTTGAAAATCCGAGCGCCATCCAGGTGAACAGCTAGCCCGTTCTCTTTGGCTACGGCGCACAAACGACGGTGCAACTCCAACGGGATGACCCGCCCTCCACTCCGGTTGTGGGTATTCTCGAGGCACACCAGGCGAGGCACTGGGTGATGCATGTTTTTGGGCCGAATCGCCTTTTGCAGGCGGTCGGGATCCAGCATTCCTTTTTCACTATCCAGAGGCATAGGCATCAATCCCGCTATGCCCGCAAGGCTTCCGCACTCGTAGTAGAAGATGTGGGACTCCCTGTCGAGAAGGACCTCGTCTCCGGCGTGCCCGTGAGTCATAAGAGATACCAGATTGCCCATGGTCCCGCTTATGACGAGAAGGGCCGCCTCTTTGCCCATGATCTCCGCTGCCATTCTCTCGAGCTTCTGAACGGTCGGGTCCTCATCAGAGGTGTCATCACCAAGCGGAGCTTTCCTTATAGCTTCGAACATCTCCTCGGTGGGAAGTGTCTGGGTATCGCTTCGCAGGTTAATGGGTTCCATAATCACTCTCTCTGCCTTCGATTCTCCTATGGTAAGCAGTATAGCATTATAACGAAAATGCTGCGATAATTTAGCGTGGTGAGGCAACAGATGAAGGATCGGACAGATGTGGTGAGCCTGCTTCAAGATTTGGTACGCATTCCCAGTCACGAAAACGAGGGGGGAGTGGTGCGCTATCTTTCGAAGAGATTCGAGTCTATGGGGATACCCTACACGACCCGTAAGGTCGGTGAAGGAGGTCGAGACAACTTCATTGCAACTCACGGCACCTCTGGGGCGTCTCTGATTTTCAACAGCCATATGGACACCGTTTCGCCCGGTAGAGCTGACGAATGGAGCCATGATCCTTTTAGCGGCGATCGCATTGAAGGGTCCGAAGGCTCCGAAGGGCGTATCTATGGAAGGGGCGCCGCCGACGCCAAGGGGCCCCTCGCCGCCATGATCGCCGCCTTTGAATCGATCGCTCTATCCGGAAAGCTACTTCAGGGGCAGCTTATTCTAACGGCCGTGGCTTTCGAAGAGGCTAGTGGCTTGGGCACTCAGGCCGAGGTTTTGGGGGGCACCAGCGCTGATGCCGCTGTCATAGGCGAACCAACGGGTCTGGAGCTGCACATCGCTCACAAGGGAGTGGCGCGAATCGACATAACGACGAAGGGCAAGCCGGCGCATGCAAGCGAACCATGGGAGGGGACCAACGCTATCTCCAAAATGGGGAAGGTTATCCTCGCCCTGGATGAGCTTTCAGGTACCGTAGCAAAAAAGAGCGATCCGCTTCTCGGCTCGGCGACTCTTTCGATAACCCGAATCGAGGGAGGAATCGGGCTCAATGTGGTGCCCCCCGAATGTAGGATCTCCCTGGACCGCAGACTTCTCCCGTCAGAAACCCCAGCCGAAGCCCAGGAGCAGGTCGACTCGGTTCTCAGAGGTCTGGAAGCCGAGGATCCCTCGCTCGAGGCGGAGACGAGACTCTTTTCAGCTGCCGAAGCAGCGGCCGTACCGCAAGAGGCCCCTATCGTACAGGCAGCCCTCCGTAGCCGCACCGAAGTCCTGGGAGCACCATCCAAAGCGGGGGGATTCACGGCATGCTGTGATATGTGGCACCTCAAAAACAAGGGAGGGATTCCCACAGTCATTCTGGGTCCAGGCAAACTCGATATGGCTCACAAGCGAGATGAATACATAGAGATCAGCGAATTGATGCTGGCCGTTGAGATTTACCGCAACCTGGCACTTCGATGGCTGGGTTCTTTGGGGTAGTGATTTGCAGTTGAAAATTCAATGCCTGCCGGAAAACGAAGAGGTGATGCGCGCTGTAGCTCGTTGGATGTTCGACAAGTGGGGCGAAGAGACCAACAGCAGCTCGCCGGAGGCTTTCTTGCCGGGACTGCGTCAGAGGACAGACTGCGGTTCTATTCCCTTTACCATTGTGGCTTTTCATAGGAACGAGCCGGTCGGCACTGCCAGCGTCTTCTTTCAGGATATGGACACTCACAGGCATCTATCACCGTGGCTGGCTGCGGTCTATGTCATACCCAAGTTCCGACATAGGGAGATTGGCCGTCGTCTGTGCACGGACGCCGTAGCCCGGGTTCAATCCCTCAAAATCGAAGCTCTCTACCTCTGGACCCCCGACAAAACTGATTTTTACAGGCACATGAGCTGGAAACTGATCGAGAGAACTGCCTATAGGAATAAAAGGGTTTCGATCATGAGACTGTGGCTACATCGTAGAGTTGACTGATGCCGAAATCGACAAGACCCTCGAGAAAGCTTCTTTGGATTCTGCTCTGCCTGCTGCGCTGCCATCTTCTTCTCGCGCAGAGTGCCTCTGAAGCTGAAAAGGCCTTCGAGAGAGGCGAGGAGCTGCGCAGTCAGAAGAAATACTCAGAGGCAATTCCATACTTCGAAAAGGCCCTAGAAATCGACAAATCCCTCGGAGCAGACCGCCTCAGCGATACAGCATTTGACCACAAAGCCCTGGGGCTCTGCTACTCTGATTTGAGCCGCTTCGAAGAGGCGTTAGGCCACTATCTGAAGGCTCTCGAGCTGTTCAAGGCATTGGAAGTCAGGGACCAGGAGACCCAGCTACTAAACAATATCGGCGTCATCTATGCCAATACCGGACGGTACGAGAAAGCCATAGAAAGCTATCATAAAGCATTGGAAATCGGCGAGAGTCGCGGAAGCCAGACTGATATCATCAGAGCGCTGAACAATCTGGGTCTTATCTTTTACTACTGGGGTCAATACGAGAGGACGGTCAACTACTACGAGCGAGCTTTCGAAGCAGCTCAAAAAGCTCAGGACAACGAGCAGATTCCTCTTATCCTCAACAACCTCGGCTTGGTCTACTACGCCTGGGGGCGCTATTCCGAAGCCCTGGAAAACTACGAGATGGCTCTGCTCAAAAACGAAGAGCTCGGGCAGGATTTCTATGCCGCGACAAACCACGGTAACATCGCAAACGTCTATTTGGCGTGGGGTGGGTACAGCGAAGCTGTGACCAGCTATCGCCGCGCTCTCGAGAAATTCAATGAATTGGGCGACGTTCTCAATGCCACAAATACCAGAATAAATATCGGCCTGGTCTATTACTCCTGGAGCCGCTATTCCGACGCCCTCGAGGAGTATGAGGAGGCAATGATCGATGCAAAGCGATACGACCTGCAGAGCAGCATCGCCTTTTTGAGAAGCGGGATGGGGCATGTCTACTATGCAACGGGTAAGTATGACCGGGCTGTCGAAAATTACGAGAAGAGCCTGCAGATCTTCCGCAGCCTCAACTACGCTCTCAATGTAGCAAACCTGACCAGCAGCATTGGCATGGTTTATCAGGCCTGGGGCAAATATGACCTGGCGCTGGAATACTACGGCAAGGCGCGTTCTCTGGCCGAAGAGCTCGGCGCGCCGGATCAGGTGGCTCTCAATCTTCGACTGATTGGATCGATCTACCAGGCCGAGGGGCACTATGAGAAAGCCATACAGCACTACACAAAATCCCTCGAGGTGGCCAGAGGGCACGGGCGTGAGGCCGATCTCCCGTCTATTCTCAACACTCTAGGGACCGCCTACTTCGAATGGGGCCGGTACCAGGAGGCAATAGACCATTACAATCAGGCGCTTGCAATAGCGCAACGAATAGGCAAGAGAGACGAAACCGCCAGAGGACTGATCCATGTCGGAGGGGTCTATCAAGTGTGGAAAAAGCACGAGCAGGCTCTCGAGAGCTACAAACGTGCTCTCGCCATAACAAGAGAAGTGCAAACCAGGGCCGACGAGGCTGTATGCCTGAGCAATATAGGTACAGTCTATCTCGATCTCGATGACTTCGAGACTGCGGCGAGATACTTCCACCAGTCCATCGATATCAAAGAGGAGCTTCGCTTAACCGCCACGGGAGATATCCGAAGAGACTTCCTGGCTTCGTGGATCTCTACTTACCGACGGTTGATCCTCACCTATGTCCGCGACAACAAGCCGGAATCTGCCTTCGATGCCGTAGAGCTGGTCTCCGCCAAATACCTTGCCGAGCAGATCGGAGAGAGCCTCGAGGAATCGGATCTCGAGTTTCCGGGAATTCGATTCTACAAAAATCGATTGCCCGAACAAACCGGGGTTATCTGTTTTGCCAACTTCGACTTGACCAATGCCGCTGTGCTGTATGCAGACCGAGACCAGGTCATCGCCGTACCGCTGGATCTCGAGGAGTTCACAGATACTCTCGCCGGTGAGTACAGGGGCGCGATTCGCCAAAGCCTGGACAAAACGAGAGGGCTCCAGACCTTAAGGATCGAGAAGGACGAAAGGGATGAGGAGAGCGTCAAGGAGCGGTTCGAGAAGATCATCCGTTTCTACCGATATCTGCTATCCACACCATCCCTGACCAAACAGGAGCAGGCTGCGCGAGAGCAGATCGGCAGAAGACTCTACACGCTTCTCTTTGAATCGATCGAGACCGCCATGCAAGGCAAAAGCGAGCTCATCATCATTCCCGACGGGATCCTAGCCTTTCTGCCCTTTGAAACTCTTGTCCTTGCAGACGGCCGCTACATGATCGAGAAGTATCATATTCGCTACACCCAATCCCTCACCATCTCTCATCTCGTATCAAAGAGAGTCTATCCCGGAAAACGAGATTCTCTGCTTGCCTTTGGCGGCGCGGTGTACGATGAGAAGTCGTACAGGTCGGATATGATTGTCTCAGAGCAGCAGCTCGAAAACTTCAGAAGAGAAACTCGGGAGGCTCTGGCTGAAAAGAGAAGCACCCGGAGCGCCTATGGGGCACTGGGTATCGATTCGTGGGAAAATCTACCGGGAAGCTTGACGGAGGTCAAATCGATCGGAGAGATCGTCGAGGGCAGCACCATCTACACGGGAAACGATGTAAACGAATCCTTTATCAAGCAGCTTTCGCGGCAGGGCACCCTGGCTCGATATAGAGTGCTCCACTTCGCAACCCACGGTATTATGGTTCCTTTTATGCCGGAGCTTTCCGCTCTCGTGCTTTCACTGTTCGCTCGGGAGCAGTCGGAAGATGACGGATATCTCACAATGAACGAAATCTCGAGCCTTCGTCTCCAGGCCGAGTTCGTCAATCTATCGGCCTGCGAAACCGGACTCGGCAAGATCTACGGTGGGGAGGGAGTCGTTGGCTTGACCCAGTCATTTTTGGTCGCTGGCGCCAATGGGCTCTCGGTTTCTCTCTGGCAGGTGGCCGATGAATCCACAATGAAGTTCATGATCGGGCTATATCGGCTCGTACAGGAGAAGGGGCTGAGCTACTCAGAGGCGATGACCGAGATGAAGAGATCCTTCATCCGGAAGGAACGACTGGCCGATCCCTTCTTCTGGGCTCCCTTTGTCTATTACGGAAAGTGACGCGCGCTGTCGATGCGCTAGCTCATTCTGCGAAGCGGTTTGTAGAAGATACCCACCGAAAGGCATATGATCAGAAGGGTAACCGCAAGAGTGCCTGCCGCAGCCTGGCCGCCGAAATATTCAGCGATAGCCCCCGCCGGCAGAATACCGAGTGGCATGAGCCCGAAGTTCATCATATAGACACTGCTCACCCTTCCCTGGTACGGTACGTCGGTGATTTCGAGTAGGAGGGCCATATTGAGAGATCGGCGAGCCGCGTCGCCGAGGCCGAGCAGCACCATGAGCATTGCGCCGATTGAGTAGACGGGAATCAAGCCTATGAGAAGCAGCCCCACTCCAGACGTGATGCCCCCCAGAATAAGCACGAGGCCTCTTCGCCACCGCCCCATGGTAGCGATCGCGAGGGACCCTACCAAAGCTCCCAGTCCCAGCACACTGACAAGCAAACCCAGCGCAGCGGGCCCCCGGCCATAGACATCGACGACAAATACAGGCAGCAGGTACCGGATCGGCATAGCCAGAAGAGCAGTGGCGAGGCCCATCACCAGGAGCACGATAATAAGCGGATTTTTCAGGATGTATTTCAGTCCCTCTATAATGTCTCCGACAACGGCCGCGCCTCTCCGTTCCGTGCTTTTAGCAACACCGCGAATCATCCCCGTCAACACCACAGCGGCAAACTGCAGCGCCGAAATGATGTAATAAATGCCGGCCGGTCCTACCAAATTGTACAGGTTGCCGGCAAGAGCCGGCGCCAGCAGAGTCGTACTGCTCATAGCAGCGGCGTTGAGAGCTAGTGCGTTGGTCACGAGATCACCGCTCACAAGCTGCGGAATGAGAGCCGTTCTCGAGGGCACCATGAAGGAGAATATGATACCCTGCAAAAAAGAGGCAATGAAGAGGTGCACCCAGGTTACAGTCTTTGTGGATATGGCTATGGCAACCGCTAATGCAATAAGGCCGCCCGTAGCCTGACAGACCTGGATAATGCGCCTGCGCTCGAATCGATCGGCAATAGCTCCGCCAAAGAGGGCGAGGCAGAGCATCGGAACGGAGAATCCCGCGCTGACAAGTCCCAGCAGGATGGGCGAAGAGGTCAGCTCGTAAGTCAGGTATCCTCGCGCGATGCCCTGCATCTGCATTCCCCCCATCATGAAGAGCACGCCCAACCAGAGAAACCTGAAGTTCCGCTCTTTCAGCGAGGTAAAGGTATCCCGCCAGGATCGCGTAGGCAAACCTGGATTCGGCTTTTCATTCATTCTCTCGATCATCCATTCTTCAGCAGCAAGAATCCCGCGGCAAGAAGTTCCAGCTTAATGTCGAGGCACTGCGCCGTCAAGGCCGGGCAGCGTAGGCGTTCCGACGCCCAAGCGCATTCCAAGCTTATTCTTATAAGCAGCGCAGTGCAGGCCGGGCCGTGCGGGTGTGCCGCACGTATGTGCCGCACGGGCGTGCCGAGGGTACCCATCGGGCCTTTCAGGCGAAAAAATTGAAGCCCAGTTTTATGCAAAATGTACAAAATGACATAATGTGCAAAATCATACTTTGTACATTTTGATCAACTCTGCAATTTTTTTTCTTGCCGATTTTAGCCGTCCCTCCATATCGTTGGCTGCACCTACGACACAAACAATTTGACTGATTTTTTACATGCAGCCAACGATTTAGCAATTCCGACTCAGATCGCTTTCGGAAAATCTTGCCAGAATAACAAGAAATTGAGCCGGAATTGCACATAAGCATACGAAAGCATATGAATCCACCCGGCAAGTTGACATCGGGTCATCGAGATTCTACACTCGTGCCGATTGGAGGTAATGGCGAAATGCCGGAAGAGATCAGGCTGGCCTTAGTGGGCTGCGGCAAGATCGCATCGGCTCACATGAACGGCCTAAAGGTGCTTAAGGAAATGGGGCTCTTCGACAGGTTTTCTGTAACCGCCCTATGCAGCCGCAAAGAGGTGGATGCTCTGAGATTCAGAAAACGGGGTGAGGGACCTGAGCCCCTACCCGGAGTGGGTCCGGAAAAGGATCCCATGAACTCCCCACATGTGTACGTTTCCGATTTTCAATCAGATCTTCCCGATGTGTTCACCGACTACAGGCAGATGATCAGGGAGGCCGAAGTGGACGGGATGCTCATCCTCACCCCTGTGTTCAATCACCACGAGATAGCCCTTGCAGCTATCGATGAGGGAAAGCACGTTCTTCTGGAAAAGCCCTTCGCAGTAAGCGTTAAGGCGGGGCGAAGCATCGTAGAGAGGGCCAACCGAGCCGGTGTGGTCTGTGGAGTGGCCGAAAACCTCCACCACAGACCGGATATCCAGCTGATGCGGTGGGCCATTGAAAAAGGATTGGTCGGCACGCCTCAGTTTTTTCATTTCACCAGTGTAGGCGGTTTCTGGTCTCCAGATAAGATCGTCGCCAAAACAGCTTGGAGGCATAAGAAGTTGACGGCCACAGGAGGCGCCACTGTTGACTCCATGGTGCATTTTTTTCACGCCCTCAGGCGCCTCTTTGGCGAAGTGGAGAGCGTCAGCGCCCAGGCAAGCGTTGTCGAGCCGAGGCGGTATACAAGAGACGACGGCGGCGAAATCATCGAAAGCGTGGACTGTGAGGTGGATGATACCCTCTCCTGTTCTCTCGAATTTGCAGGCGGCGCCACGGGCAACCTTTTCTATTCCTGGGCAGGTAGGGGAGGTGCGTCCAACTTTCCCGGCATCTATTACGGTTCTGAGGGTTTCATCGAGAACGGAGAGCTCACCCGAGACAAAAAAGGAAGGATAGGCCTGGCTGCGCTCTTTGAGAGGGATGCTGATGCCGAAGTCAAGGAGAGGCTCTTTCCTAAGGGGGTCCAATTCTCCTTCACCCTGGAGCTGCTGGATTTTCTGAAAGCCATCGAATCGGGTGGCGAGATGCAAACCAGCGGCCGCGAGGGTTTGGCGGACCTGGCTGTCTCCCTGGCTGCGCTGGAGTCTTCGCTCCTGAGGCAGAGGGTGCGCGTTTCAGACGTGCTTGCCGGCAATACCGCAAAGTACGAAGACGAGATCAACCGACACTACGAAATCTAAACTTAAGATGAGGGCAAGGAGGCTGACATGTTCAAGATGGCTATCATCGGCCTGGTGCACGACCATATATGGAATTATCTGGACAGCATCGAAGAGATCGACCAGGCAGAGATAACCTGCGCCGCCGATGTCAACCAGTCACTCCTGGAGAGGGCGAGCCGGATTTTGGGCCTCTCAGTAGGCTCACTCTACACCGATCATCGGGAGATGTTGAAAAAGGAGAACCTCGATGCATGCCTCATCTTTGCGGAGAACAACAGGCATGCTGACCTCACAGAAGACTGCGCGCGTCACGGTCTGCATGTCATGGTGGAGAAGCCAATGGCATCCAACCTCCGCGATGCGGATCGTATGCTCAGAGCAGCCGATCAGAGCATCATTAGGCTGATGGTCAACTTTCCCCTCTTCTACAATCCCGCTGTCGCCGGGTGTTTACGCCTCATTGAGGAGAATCGAATCGGAAGGATCTGGCTAATGCGCTACTCCACAGGTCACTCCGGTCCGGAGAAGTTCTGTGATCCCCACTTCACCAACTGGCTGTGGGACAGAGAGAAAAATGGGGGAGGAGCCCTCATAGATTTCTGCGCCTACGGCGCCGCCCTGAGTGTATGGTATTTCGGAAAACCAGATCGCATAACGGCGGTCGGCGGGAACTTTACGCATCCGGATAGAGAGATAGAAGACCATGCGATTGTGACGTTGCGATATCTGAAGGATAATCGGATCTGCCTGCTCGAGGGCACCTGGGCGACAACGCCGGGGGGGATCGTAATGAACCTCTGCGGAGAAACAGGAACGGTTTTCAACAATATCGGAGACAGAAAAAGGTATTATCTATTGGACTGCGGATCAAAAACTCCAGCGGATCTTTCATTTCCTGAGCCTTCTGAAGAGGAGAACGGACCTCTGAAGTATTTTGTCAAAAAGGTGCGCACCGGCGAAGCCTTCGAAGGAATCGTGAACGCAGAGCTGGCCAGGGATACACAGGAGATTCTGGAGGCTGCGCGGATCGCACTGGAAACAGACCGGGAAGTAACTCTTCCGCTAAAGGGATAACCGCAACTATGGCAACGGGTGATGTGACGCTGAGCTACCGGGATAGAATCGAAGCACTCAGAGAGACCAAGAGGAAGCAAACTGAAGAGAAGAGAGCTCTTATCGGAAACATGGATCACGACGACTGGGCAGTCGTGCTGCCTCCTCCCGATAAGCGGGAAATCGTAGAGCGCATGGGCGCGTCGGGAGAACCGATTAGAGACGTGGTTTTAAAGGGATTCAAGCCGGAATCGAACCATTCGAACGGCGGATTCTATGGTCCGGAAATAGCAGGCAAGAATTTCCGGAAACTTCTGGAGATGCATCCCACCTACATTGATCCAATGAGCTCGCTGGGCGGCGCCTATATGGTCAACTTCTTCTCCTGCCGCCAATCCCACTGGAAACCCGAATTGAGCTACGAACACTTAAAGCCGCAGCACGAGAGATACAAGATTCGACCCGGAATCGGAGGAGTTCAGCACTTCTGCCAGGACCTCTCCATCGGATTGGAGCTGGGTTGGGGTGGGATTATCGAAAAAATCGAGCATTACAGATCTATAAAGACTAACGACAGTGAGTCGAAGGAGTTCTACAACGGATTGGAGCATGTTGTACTGGGAATGCAGAGCTGGATCCGCCGAAACGCCGAAGCGGCTGCTATCGCCGCCGAAAGAGAGGCGCGCTCGTCCCTTCGAGAGAATCTCGAAGAGATGGCCTCGATCAACCAACATCTCGTTTCTGCTCCTCCACGAACCTTCAGAGAGGCTTGTCAATGGATCCTCTGGTATCAGATGGCTGCCCGGATGTACAACGGAAGCGGATCCCTTGGATGCCTCGACCAAATTCTTCGTCCCTACTACGAACGAGACTCCAGGAGCGGCGATTCGAGCGACGAGGAGGCGATTTTCCACATCGCCTGCCTTCTTCTGAGAGACACCGCTTATATTCAGCTCGGCGGGTACGACGCAGACGGCAACGATCTGACGAACGCCGTTTCGTTTCTCGTGCTTGACGCGGCGGACCTCCTAAAGATTCCGGCGAACATCGGCGTGGCCGTGGGCAAAGGAATCGATTCCGGGCTTCTGCGACGAGGAGTCGAGATGATGTTGGCCAATAGGAACGGGATACCCAAGTTTCTAGGAATCGACAACACCATCAGTGGATTTTCCAGAAACGGCTATCCCTTATCTCTGGCCCGCCAAAGAGCCTATTCCGGCTGCCACTGGTCGGCCCTTCCTGGACGGGAGTACACAGTCAACGACCTGGTCAAAGTGCATCTTGGCGTAATCTTCGATATCGCCTTGCAGGAGATGCTGGCCGAAGCCAATCCGTGCATAAAGCGTCTCTGTTCTCTCTTCGAAAAGCACCTTCGTTCAGCCATCGATGTAATCGTCCGGGGGCTTGACTTACACATGAAGCACATGCACGAGGTTTTTCCGGAGCTGGTCCTTGACCTCCTGTGTCACGGGCCGATCGAGAAGGGACGGGATGCGACAGACCGGGGGCTGGAGTACTACAACCTAGGTATCGATATCGCAGCGCTTGGTACGGTGGCAGACTCGTTCGCCGCCGTGGAGCAGAGAATCGAGATCGAAAAGAAGCTCTCGTGGGATGAGATCACCCGTCACCTGAACGAAAACTGGACGGACGCTGAAGGCGAGAAGGCCCGCTCTATGATGGCCGGCTCATCCCGTTATGGGAGCGGGGATTCTCTGGGAGACAGCTACGCCCGGAGGATCAGTGAGCTGTTCACGCAGATCGTGAAGGAGAGGCCGACTCCTGACGGCTTCAACCTTATTCCAGGAATCTTTTCTTGGGCTCTCGTCGTAGCCATGGGCAAAGAGCTCCGAGCCACACCGAACGGACGCTATTCCGGCGAACCTATTTCCCAGGGTGCGAATCCCCATACGGGATCTCAATCGTTCCCTCGCCGGGATTTGCAGCCAACCTCGATCGCCGCAGCTGTCGCTTCCGTACAGCCGGGCTATGGAAACACAGCCCCGCTGCAGATCGATCTGGATCCCACTCTGGCCAACAGCGAAGAGGGAGCGGAGATCATCGAAAGCCTGATCAAGACCCACTTCGACCTGGGAGGAACCCAGATCAACATGAACGTGATCGACACGTCAAAAATTCTGGAGGCTCAGAAGGATCCATCGAAGTATCCCGATCTCGTGGTGCGGGTTACGGGTTTCAGCGCTTACTTTGGCACTCTCTCGGAGGAGCTTCGCCAGTACGTCGTGGACAGAATCGTGGCTCTTCAGTAAAAGATCACATGCAAAGCCTGGGGCTTCGAAACTGCAGTAGACGGACCAAATCTATCGCGATCCAAATTCGTTATGCCAGTGTTCATTGATCATTTTCAATGATATTATTACTTCATTAGTTTTATGTTAGATGCCTCTGAATGGGATGAGCAAGAATCATCCAGCAGAGGTCATCAAAAACTCGAAACGACATAATTCAAAATCTAGGAGGTTCCTATGCGTAAGTTTCTTGTCCCCTTTCTGTTTCTGTTCCTGTTAGTCTTCAGTGTCTCAGCCGTAGGTACAAAGGAAGGTGGTGTGCTCCACATGTATACGGCATTCGACACGGATCAGGCCAAGTATTACATCGAGGCCTTTGAAAAGGAAACGGGGATCGATGTAGAGTGGGTCCGCATGTCTTCCGGCGAGGTTCTCGCGAGGGTTGAGGCGGAAGCGGCCAATCCCCAGGCGAGTGTCTGGTATGCCGGATCCAACACATCCCACATCAATGCGGCGAAGAAGGGACTTCTGGCTCCCTACAAGCCAAATATGGATTTCGAATTGCAGCCGATGCTCCACGCCAAAGACTGGGCCTGGACGGGATTCTACACGGGGGCCATCGGATTTGTCAGCAACAAGGATTTTCTGGCAAAAAAAGGCGTAAAAGCGCCGACATCATGGCAGGACCTGTTGAACCCGGCTTTCAGCAAAAACGTGGCCATGGCGTACCCCTACACATCCGGCACCGCATACACGACCTATGCTACGTTGATCCAGATGTATGGACTGGAAAAAACCCTCGACTTCTGGGAGCAGTTCGATAAGCAGAGCGTGTTTCAGTACACGAAGTCAGGCACCGGATGCATTCCCATGGCAGGGCTTGGTGAGGTCGGAGTCGGTATCGCGTTTTCCCACGATATACTGGCCAAGGGTGTCAACGCAGGATATCCCGTCGTGATGACTTTCCCTAAAGAGGGGACCGGCTATGAGGTCGGCGGGCTTTCTGTGATCAAAGGCGGGCCCGAACCGGAATTAGCCAAGAAGTTCATCGACTGGTGCTTCACGGTAAAGGCTCAGGATTTGTTTCAGAAGTACAACAGGCTCCCTGTGAATCCCAAGGCCACAGTCGGCGAAGGATCGGTCACCCTGGATCAGGTCAAGCTGATCGACTACGATGCTATCTGGGCAGGCGAGCATAAAGACGAATTGATCAAAGCCTGGAGAGACCGGATCGGAAAGTAGAACCGCATAACGTCGGTTTCGACATGTTGAGGCTCCGCCCCTGATAGGCACGACTCCAACAGGGACGGGGAGCTTTTATTCGCACAGAAATATCTTCCTTCGAGGCATAGAGGCATGCTTTCATCGAGGCTTCGGCGGCAGGAGATGATAGGTCATCTTCAGCTGATTTGGAAAGAGCCGCTGCTCTTGGTCTTCATACTGGCGATTTTCTACTTTCTGCTTCTCTTCGTCGCCTTTCCCATCTTTCAGGTGTTCAAGACAAGCCTGATCGTCGAGAAGAAATTCGATGCCTCGAACTACCTGGCTATCTTTTCAAAGCAGTACTACTTTCAGCCATTCCTGAACAGCATGCTGCTGGGAGTCTGCACAGCGTGTACTGGGACCCTGATGGGCTTTATCTTCGCCTATGCGATCACGCGGACTCCTCTGCCCTTCAAGCGGTTCTTCCGCATGACCGCGACCTTTCCCATTATCTCTCCCCCCTTCGTTGTAGCTCTGTCAGCGATTCTTCTCTTTGGACGATCGGGAACGCTGACCCCTTACGTCACCAGATTCTTCGGTGAGTATTCCATCTACGGTCTGGGAGGGCTCATTCTCGTTGAAACCATCGCTTACGGACCAACCGCCTTTCTGGTGCTTTATGGGGTCCTTCAAGCCATCGACCCGGCTCTGGAGGAGGCAGCTATGGATCTGGGCGCGTCGCGTCTCAAGGTGTTTACTACGGTCACCTTGCCTCTCTCTATTCCGGGTATAGCCAGCGCGTGGCTCTTGGTCTTCATTCAGTCACTGGCAGATTTCGGCAATCCTATGATCCTTTCAGGGAACTTCCGAGTGCTTTCCGTGCAGGCCTTTCTGCAGATTACGGGGATGTACGATCTCTCCAGGGGCTCAACCCTGGCCATACTTCTCTTCATACCGACGGTCACGGCCTTTTTTCTGCAGCGGTACTGGGTATCGAGAAAATCCTACGTTACGGTCACCGGCAAGCCAACGGCGGCGACCATCAAGAATCTGGAGTGGTACATCAAACTTCCGGTATACGTCTTCTGCACCCTCTTCACCGCCCTTGTATTTCTCTTTTACGGTACGGTTATCCACGGATCCTTTCAAAAACTCTGGGGAGTCGATGCGACCCTCACGTTCCATAACTATGTCCAGATGCTGGAGGTGGGAAAGGACTACATCATAGACTCTCTTACCCTATCGACCGTCGCTACTCCCATAACAGGATTGGTGGGAATGTTTATCGCGTTTTTGATCATCCGCAAGAGGTTTCTCGGACGAGGGCTGATGGAGTTTGTCTCGATGCTGACCTTTGCCGTGCCTGGAACCGTTGTAGGCATCGGCTACATCCTGGCCTTCAACCAGAGGTCCGTTCTCTTGCCCCTCGTACTGACCGGTACGGCCTGGATCATAGTTTTTCTTCTGATCTTCAGAAATATGCCTGTGGGCATACGATCAGGAATAGCAGCCCTGCAGCAGATCGATCCAGCCATTGAAGAGGCTTCGACGGACCTCGGAGCAGACAGCGCGACGACGTTTCGCCGCATCACCCTGCCGATGATCGCCCCTGCTTTTTTTTCGGGTCTGGTCTACAGCTTCGTCAAAGCGATGACTGCTATCAGTGCGGTTATTTTTGTCGTATCCGGCAAATGGAACCTCATAACGGTCGCTATTCTCGGATTCGTCGATAACAGCCAGTACGCCTCGGCCGCAGCGATGAGCCTGCTGCTCATTGTTATCGTACTCATAGCCCTGGGTATCATCCAACTGCTCGTAAACAGAATCGGACGGGGCGCCCGCACGATAAGTGTGGTGAGCTAATCTGGTTGGGAGCAGAGAGGAATAACCATGAAAGCAGATTATTTGGTGCTTAGAAATCTCTCAAAGGTCTTCGGAAGTGGTGAACAATCCGTGAGCGCCGTGGATGACGTTAACCTCGAGGTCGGAGAAGGAGAGCTTGTGACTCTGCTCGGACCTTCGGGTTGCGGGAAAACCACAACTCTGCGCATGATAGCCGGCTTCGAAATACCGACTTCAGGGGACATCCTGATCGACGGCGAAAGCGTGAAGATCACGCCTCCCAACAAGCGCCCCACTACTATGGTTTTTCAAAACTACGCCCTCTTCCCCCATATGACGGTAGCCGAGAACATTGGCTACGGGCTGAAGATTCATCATGAACGGCTAGATAGGATAAGAGAGCGCACGGCAAAAGTCATGGATCTTGTCGGGCTTTCCGGATTAGCAGACCGCTCACCCGCACAGCTATCCGGAGGGCAGCAGCAGCGAGTCAGCCTAGCCCGATCGCTCATTATGGAGCCCAAGGTTCTGCTCTTGGACGAGCCCCTCTCCAACCTCGACGCCAAGCTCAGAGTATCCACCCGTCTGGAGATCAGAAAACTCCAGCAGAGGATTGGAATCACCTCCGTCTATGTAACCCACGATCAGGAAGAGGCCATGACCCTCTCAGACAGGGTCGTGATCATGCACGAAGGTCGAATTCAGCAGATAGACACACCCCAGGAGATCTATGCTCGCCCGACCAACCGCTTTGTGGCGGACTTCATTGGCAAAGCCAATTTTCTGAAGGGTCGAATAACGGGAAAAACCGGTGAGGGTGAGTAT